>CAMCXW010000049.1 GCA_945883625.1 Spirosoma fluviale | reverse complement strand
GCAAAGGTGGCCAAGGTGTTTAAAAAAGCAGCTGTGGGGTTGTCGGTAGGGAAAAATTTGGTCGACAATACCGTCGCCAAACTACCAAATATGTAAAAGTCGTACCATTCAATCAACGTGCCTACAGAAGATGCGCCGATGATGTAGCTTAATTTTTTATTCACAGGTCTAGAATTTTACCCGAATATATCAAAAAAATAGCTAAAATTTGTCAGTAGATTATTCATGATATGACTGAATTTAAGGAAACGCAGCGGTTTACGCAGTGGTGGTTGTGGTTGATTTTATTTGGAACATGGGCTACCATGATTTTTGCTTTGTTGCAGGAAGTGAATGAAATTAATATGTCATTTTTTTTGGGCGGATTTATCGGCCTTGGTTTGCCCATATTGTTTTGGCAAATGCGTTTAGTGACACGAGTGACTTCAGCAGGAATTTACGTGCGATTTATCCCTTTTCATTTTAAAGAACAATTTTACCCTTGGGATTCCATTGAATCCGCTCAAGTTCGTACCTATGATTCTTTGTTTGAATATGGTGGCTGGGGAATTAAATACGGATTTAGTGGCCAAGGTAAAGTGTATAATGTTTCCGGGGACCAAGGACTTCAGTTGGTCTTCAAATCAGGAAAGAAAATTTTAATTGGTACGCACAAACCGGAAGAAATTCAAGCTGCTGTTCCATTGTAGATTATCAAGTTCTTGGGCAATTTATGTCGTTTAAAAAACGTTCGCAAGTTAGCCAGCTACGCTGCCGGGGTCAAAGACCCCGGCAGCGTCTCCCGCGCACGGTAGGCGTTCGCTGAAAAAGCGGAATGCCAGAATAAAGCCGTAACTTGCGCCATTATTATGAGGATGCTTGTTATTTCCAGTTATTACTCATAAGCACACATTCTCATTTTTATATGACATTTCAAGAGTTACACCTCATTGAGCCTATACTAAAGGCGCTCGGTGAGGAGGGTTACACAAACCCAACACCCATCCAAGAACAAGCTATTCCGATTGTACTTAAAGGCACCGACCTCCTAGGTTGCGCCCAAACAGGTACCGGGAAAACAGCCGCTTTTACGCTTCCCATCATCCAATTGATGGATGCCAATCAAACATTTCAAAAACCTAAAAAAATCCGTGCACTGATCGTAACTCCCACGCGGGAACTAGCCATTCAAATCGGTGAGAGTTTTAGGGCCTACGCGCGCCATACCTCGTTAAATCATACCGTTATTTTCGGAGGAGTTGGCCAAAGCCCACAAGTTTCCGCGCTTCGCTCCGGCGTTGATGTGGTGATAGCGACCCCAGGTCGTTTATTGGATTTGATGAATCAAAAGCTTTTGTCGATTGCCAACGTAGAATATTTCGTCCTCGATGAGGCTGATCGCATGCTCGATATGGGCTTTATTCATGATGTTCGGAAATTACTAGCCGCACTTCCTCGTCAGCGTCAATCGCTCTTTTTCTCGGCAACTATGCCGCCCGAAATCGTGCAATTGGCCGCGACTATTTTGCGCAACCCAGCTGAAGTTTCTGTGACGCCCGTGTCATCAACCGTGGAAATCATAAACCAATCGGTGTATTTCGTTGACAAAAACAACAAGAACACCCTTTTATTGGATATTCTCGAAGACACCAAAATCAAAACAGCCTTAGTCTTTACGCGTACCAAACATGGTGCAGATAAAGTTGTTAAAGTCCTATTAAAAGCAAGCATCAAAGCCGAAGCCATTCATGGAAATAAATCCCAAAATGCGCGCCAAACAGCCTTGAAAAACTTCACCGCTCAAACCACACGTGTTTTGGTAGCTACGGATATCGCAGCGCGTGGTATCGATGTGGATGATTTGGAATATGTGATTAATTTTGAATTACCTAATATCCCAGAAACGTATGTCCACCGGATCGGTCGGACAGGGCGTGCAGGTGCCAACGGTACCGCAATTTCTTTTTGCGATATCGAAGAAAAAGCCTATTTAAAGGATATAGAGAAGTTGATTGGTAAAAAAGTGCCCGTTATCGAAGCACACCGCTACCCGATGAAAGTTTTGACAATCGAGAAAAAGGCCAAACAAAGTCCTCCAAACCGGGGTGGAAAACCTGCCGGACCTGGCACTGCCGCCACAAAACCGGAGGAAAATCCGCGCTCTTTCGATAAAGCCAAAGCCGGTCGTAAATGGTACGGGAAAAAGAATACTTACTAAGATGAATAAAACACTTTTGGTCATTGCGGGTCCTACGGCTGTTGGCAAAACAGCTCTATGCGTCGAAATGGCAAAAAGTCTTCATACAGAAATTATCTCGGCCGACTCCCGGCAATTTTACCAAGAATTAAGCATCGGTACCGCAAAGCCAAGCTTCGAAGAGCAGGGTGGCGTCAAACACCATTTCATTAATTCGCATTCCATCCACGACTATTTTTCTCCGGGTGATTTTGAACGTGATGCGCTAAAAATCTTAACTGATTTATTCCAAACGCACGATGTTGTCATTCTTACCGGTGGATCAGGACTTTATTTGAAAGCGCTGATGGAAGGTTTAGACGATATGCCGAATGTGGATTTAGCCTTGCGCGAAAATCTGATGCATGCCCTGGAAACAACGGGTTTGGAAAAGCTATTCCTCCAGTTACAGGCTTTAGATCCTGAATATGCCGCGCAAGTTGATGCGCAAAATCCGCAGCGGGTTGTTAGAGCTTTGGAAGTATGTTTGTCGACTGGTAAATCCTATACATCTTTCCGCAATCAGCAAAATGCTGATCGTCCCTTTGAGATGATCAAAATATGCCTTGATCGGCCGCGTGAAGAATTATACCAACGAATCGATGCCCGCATGGACATGATGTTGGCCGCTGGCCTCGTACAAGAAGCCAAAGATTTCGAAGCCTATCAAGACCGTTATGCCTTAAAAACCTTGGGTTATAAAGAAATATATGGGTTTTTCAGAGCTGAGTACGATGAGCCCGAAATGATTCGCCTATTGAAACGTAATTCCAGGCATTATGCCAAAAAACAATTGACTTGGTTTAGGCATCAGGATGATTTTGAATTTGTGCATCCCGACCAGGCTTTCGCCTACATTCAGGGTAAGCTTAAATAAGCTTCCAGACCTCCCGTGACATTTTGGGCTTGAAGGCCTTTGGCGGTCATGAGCCGACAAGCAATCTGGCTTTGTGTGCCGTTATAACAAATGACGGTGTATTTTGTGGATGTGTTTAACTCGTCGATGCGCGTTAGTAAATCATCCAACGGTATATGAATTCCCCCTAAATCAAAATCCGCTCGTTCCCTCGGCGTTCGAATGTCCAAAAGGGAAAGAGCGGATAAATTTTCCTTGAAATCGTTCGCGGAAATGGATAGCATCTTAATATCCAGCCGCTTGCCAGGCAAGCATACCACCTAAAACGTTACGGACGTTCGTATATCCTTCGCTTGTTAAGTATTCTTTGGCACGTCCAGAACGGGCACCCGAGCGGCAATGGATTAAAATTTCTTGATCTTTCCAGGCTTCGATTTCCTCCAAACGATCAGGTAATTCGCCCAACGGAATCAAGGTTGCCCCGATGTTGAACTCATCAAATTCATATTCCTCGCGTACATCGATCAGGTTCAGGTTTTCACCTTTGTCCATACGCTCTTTTAATTCTTCAATTGTAATATCCATGATTATTGATCTTCGCCACCCACAACCCATAGGTCGATCAGGTCGCCAGGTTTAACACTTGTTCCTTCGCAAGTTGCGCAAGTTTGTTTGAAAACCGTTCCCGCTGGAAACGTTTCATTCGCCTCATATACGACCTTGCCCATTTTTAAATTCATACCTGCCAAAATAATAGTCACCTCGTCCATCGGCTTACCTACAAAATCAGGCATTTCCATGTCGACATTCGCGATACCATTTCCAATGTATAAATCAACCATCGTACCTTTGGGAATACTTGAGCCTGCTTCAATTTTACGGCCCAGCGCTTGAACTTCAATCACCTCCTTCACGCGCGGATCATTTACCTCATGAACAATTCCTTTGCGTAGTCCGGCAATGAATAATTGCTGCTCGGCACTTCGCACGGATAAGCCTACTAAAGTTGGCAATTTAATTGTAGGAGGTGTTTCTGAATTAATCGTAATGTAAATTTTACGTCCTGATTTGACCAATGCATTGGGTAGTGGATATTGCGATAAGACGGTCAATGGCGGCTTATCAGCTGTATAGGTGCAATCTGAAACTTCATATGTAAGGTCGCTACCATCAATCAATTCTTCCATTTTATCGGCCGATAAGCCTTTTAAGTTAGGCACTTTGATTGTTTCGCCATGATGCGTACTCCAGGGTAAATACACGAAGAAAAAGCCAAAAAATAACACAAGAAACAACGAGATTAAAATCGCGATGTGTGTGATTAAGTCTTTCTTGGATTGCGTTGGTATTTGAGCCATTGTGAGGAAATACGTATTTGCGTGCAAGATAAGGAAAACAATAATCCTAGGCAAGGGGTCAGTAGTCAGTCGCTAGTCACTAGTCGCTAGTCGACAGTCCGAAGGGAAATAGTCCGAAGGAAAAGAGTCCGAAGTGAATTAGTCCGAAGGAAATGAGTCCAGCGTCCAGCGTCTAATGTCTAATGTCCAGCGTCTAATAGAAAAGTCCGAAGGAAAAAGCTCTTGACTGAATAAACAGACTTTGAACTTTCCCTCCGGACTATTTTCCTCTGGACTGTCGACTAGTGACTAGCGACTGACCACTGACTACTGCCTAATACTTAAATACCTTATCTCCCGCCATTACCTCTTGCGTCTTTTGGTCAAAAGTAACCCGCTGGCCTGTGCGATACGCCGCATTCGACATGATAGTAGCGATAGAGTGCTGGTAACCAGCTTCAATCGGTGCATTCGGTGTCTTACGTGAACGTACACATTCCATCCAGTTTTTCACGTGGTTGAACGTCAATGAATCACCACCTGTATCTGCATCTGTAGCCACTTTAGCACCTTCAATTTTCATCGTTGGCAACAAATTCGCCTGCATGCCCATCGCTTTCGCCTCGCGCTCACGTAAACCACCGTTTGGTGAAATCGTATTCGTGTCTAAGTTTAATTCACCTCCATTAGAGTAGTAAATCTCCTTTGTACCACCCGCTCCATTGGAGAATCGAGATGTGAACTGAACTTGGAATCCTTTGTTTCCTTGACCGTAATCAAATACCACAGTCAACGTATCCGCATTAACACGTCCGTCATTCCACTGGTAAATTCCACCATTGGCAACAACCGAGTTTGGATGTGCTAGGCCTGAGAACCAGTGTACGGTGTCGATCTGGTGCGACATCCATTGTCCTGGAATTCCAGATGAATAAGGCCAGAATAAACGATACTCTAAGTATTTACGTGGGTCAAATTTATCTGCCGGACGATTCATTAAGAAACGCTTCCAGTCGATATCTGACTCTTTTAAAATGCTTGTTAGTTCAGGGCGTCTCCAACGAGCCGGTTGGTTTACATTCCACATCAACTCCACCATTTTGATATCGCCGAATTTTCCGGATTTAATGAATTCGTCAGCTGCCCAATAGTTCTCTCCTGACCGACGTTGCGATCCGATTTGAACAATTTTTCCTGAATCCTTTACCGCTTTCAATACCGCACGGTTATCTTCCATCGTTTCTGCCAATGGTTTCTCCGTATACGTATCGCAACCTGCTTTCACCGCCTCAATCGTATGCAAGGCATGTTGGAAATCCGCCGTCGAAATAAACACCGCATCAATTCCTTTCGCTGAATACAATTCCTCGTTGTTACGGTAGGTTTGGATAGTTCCACCCAACTGCTTTTCTAAATACGCTTTTCCTTCATCACGTCTGCGGTTCCAAAGATCCGACAACGCCACCATTTCAAAGTTCATTTCCTTAGCCAAGGCCTTAAATGGAGGTACGTGAGATGCGCGGTGACGGTCAGAAAAACCGACACACGCCACGCGAACACGGTCGTTCGCTCCAATGATTTTACTGTACGATTTGGCACTAAATGCGAGTGTTCCCAACGTCGCCAATGCACCTTTTTGAATAAATGATCTTCTTTCCATAGTAAGATTTAGTTAATTTCTCTGATTTTAATGTTTTTGTAAAACACGGAATCCCCGTGCTCCTGAAATAAAATAGCTCCTTTATCTTGGGCGCCATAACCCGGCCATTTCGCATGCTTGCTATGTGCAACCAATACGTTAAATATATTGCTCTTGCGCTCATATTCCAATACTTTAAACCCGTTCAACCAATGCTGAACAATGTTGTTTGGATATACGATGATACGCCCATGATTCCATTCCCCAATTTTCTTTTGAAACCGCGCATCATTTTTGTTAGAAGGAATGATGTCATATAAACTGGCTAAGGTGCGATTGCCAACAGTCCCTAATTTCGCATCCGGGTGTTTGGCATCATCTAGAACTTGATATTCTAATCCAATGGCCGACATCCCTGAGTTGTAGGTTTCGTTCACAAAATACTTCACGCCTGAATTGGCGCCTTCTGTTAATTTGAAATCGAACGTTAACTCAAAACTTCCATATTGATCATTTGTCAAAATGTCGCCGCCATTGCCCGACTCTTTTCCACCTTTAGCATTCACGTGCAAAGTTCCATCTTCAACCGTCCATACCGATGGAGGAGCTGTCGTTTTAAACGCCGAACGGAAGCCAGTTAAATCTTTTCCATTAAATAATAATTTGAAACCGGCTGCTTTTTCTTGCTCAGATAAGGTATTCAAGGTATAATTCTCAACAACCGTTTTTCCATCATTCGGACGTGGCTGCATGTCCTTACCCGTCTGGATACGGATGTTTTTCCACATCACCTGCATGCCTGCTTTCATGTCACCATATATAGAATGCACCTGAAAAGCAATGAAACCTTTGGCAGTCATATCATCGACCAAATATGAAACAGGAATATCATTGATCCACGTACGAATCGTATTTCCAATCGCCTCAATGCGGTAGTGATTCCAAACGTCCCCTAACATAAATGCTTTCTTAGCTTCAGGCTTACCCTCGTTTTGAGATAACCAGCCACGACGGGATTCATCATAAATTCCACCAGACCAGCCACGTGCTGAAGGATCGATTTCGGCTTGATAGCCATGTACGCGACCTTTTTGATATTCCGGGATAGAAAGGCTCCGGAACTGAACGCCAGAATTCATTCTGTTATCCACTTTAACATCGAATTCAAGGATAAAATCACCGTATTCTTGTTCGGTGGCCATGAAAGAATTAGGCGTATTGGCTACGGTAGTTCCTACCATAACACCATCTTTCACTTCGTATTTTGCTTGACCATTTAGTTGTTTGAACCCATTGAAGGTTTTGCCATCAAATAACTTTGTCCATTTTTGTGCTTGAGTTTGCAAAGAAATACACAAAAGCGCCGCGCTTAAGGCATAAAGTAATTGTTTTTTCATAGTTCTATTTTATTGTCTTCTAAAGGTAGACCAACGGCGAAATTTACTCATTTATCTTGAAATAATTCTGTTCGCTTGCAGGTGTTTATCAGGTTTAAAAATACTGAATGCCAAATAGGCACGATTTCCCACTATTCTATTACTTTTGTAGATTAATTTTACAAGCTGATGCAAAAACAAACGAAAGCGATTCGGATTCAAGCCGAGCGATCCCATAACCGTGAACATTCGGTACCTCTTTATTTAACATCAAGTTTTACATTCGACGATGCTGAAGAGGGAAGAGCGATTTTTGCCGAGGAAAAACCAGGTAATATTTACTCACGTTACATGAATCCCAATGTGGATGAATTCGTGGAAAAAATGGTGATGCTGGAGAACGCCGAGGATGGATTAGCTTTCTCTACAGGCATGGCAGCCATTTTTGCATCCATGGCCGGATTGCTAAAAGCAGGCGATCACATCGTTGCCTCCAATGCGTTATTCGGTTCATGCATCCAAATTTTGACAAAAATAACGGCCAAATGGGGCATCGAATGCACTTTTGTTCCTGGAGCAGATATAGCAGCTTGGGAAACAGCAATTAAACCCAATACGAAATTTTTCTTTTGTGAATCACCTTCGAATCCCGGCCTAGAATTAATTGACTTACCAGCATTAGCTGCACTAAAAAAAGGACGCGATATTATTTTAGCCGTAGATAACTGTTTCGCTACGCCCATTTTACAGACGCCGTTAGACGTAGGTGCCGACTTAGTTATTCACTCGGCAACGAAATACATCGATGGACAAGGGCGCGTGTTAGGTGGTGTAATCTGTGGAAAGAAGATTTACATGGATGAGATTCGCTTTTTTGCGCGCCATACAGGTCCTTCGTTATCTCCATTTAACGCGTGGATTCTTTCGAAAAGTTTAGAATTATTAGACTTGCGGATGCAAAAGCATTCAGAAAATGCACAAGCATTAGCCGAGGCTTTAGAAGGCCATACTGCGCTCGAAACTGTAAAATACCCATTTTTGGCATCCCACCCCCAATATGACTTGGCAAAACGTCAAATGAAATATGGTGGCGGTATCCTAACAATCGATATCAAAGGTGGCTTCGAAAAAGTGGTTGCTTTTAGCAAAGCTTTAAAAATCGCATCCATTTCACCTAATTTAGGCGATTCGCGTACGATTATTACCCACCCAGCATCTACCACCCATTCAAAATTACCTGCTGAAGAAAAAGCAGCCTTAGGAATTACCAATGGATTAGTGCGTATTGCTGTCGGGCTTGAATCCATCGATGACCTTAAAGCTGATTTCTTGCAAGCCTTAAATGCGCTTAATTAATGTTGACCGCGCTCCTCATTTGCCTCGCTTTATTGACAGTCAATGTCATCATCTGCGTCTATGTTGAGCGTAAATTGTCAGCGTTTATCCAAGACCGTTTAGGTCCCATGGAAGTTGGCCACTGGGGTTTATTACAGGTGTTTGCCGATTTGTTAAAGCTGATTCAAAAGGAAGATATCGTTCCAGCTTTGGCGCAAAGACGTTTATTTTTACTCGCCCCTTGGATCATCTTTTTAGCTATTTTCAGCGCGTTTTCCGTCATTCCACTCAGTTCCGGAACTTGGCTCCAAGGCAGTCAAACCGACATGGGCGTCATGTTATTTATGGGAATCGTTTCCTTGGATACCCTCGGAATTTTGTTGGCCGGCTGGACGTCCAACAATAAATTTTCGCTTTTAGGAGCTATCCGCTCTGTTGCCCAATTAGTCTCATTCGAAATTCCACTCGGCCTCACCATTTTATGTGTGGTCATGATTTCAGGAAGTTTGAATTTGCAGGTGATAGCGGGCCAGCAAGGCATTTTTTCTCACGAGGTGCAGTATTTGTTTGGGATAAAGGCGCTAGGAATTGATGTGCAGGAAATTGGGGGAATACTTGCGTGGAATGTGGTGCGCATGCCGTTCTTCTTTATCTTATTTATCATTTATTTTATCGCTTCTCTTGCTGAATCCAATCGGGCACCTTTTGATATTCCCGAAGCGGAATCTGAACTTGTCGGAGGTTTTCATACAGAATATGCCGGGATGCGCTGGGCTTTACTTTTCTTGTCCGAATATGGTATGATGCTGCTTGTCAGCATTTTAGGCGTCATTTTATTTTGGGGAGCCTGGTATTCCCCCTTGCCAAACGTGGGTTCTGCGCGATTGGCCGATTGGACAAATGGAATTCCAGGGACTATTCAAGCTACCATTTTGGGATTCTTTTGGCTTATGGCTAAAACGTATGTGCTTATCGCACTTCAAATGTGGATTCGCTGGACACTTCCTCGCGTCCGCGTAGATCAATTTATGTACTTATGCTGGAAAGTACTCATTCCGTTTACATTAGCGTTTGTCGCAATATCGGCCCTTTGGTCGCTACTCGGGTGACGATTCTCTGAGAATTTCCGTATCATTATCCTTTGCTATGTAGCTATTAACTTATGTATAAAACTTTTACCCGCCTGTTGTGGCTGGGTTTATTCGGTGTTTACACGAATCTAAGTGCCCAAGAGTACATTCTTCCTTTGTTAAGTGGTCAAGTTACTGACGCGCAATCGGGCGAACCGCTGGTGGGCGCCGTCATTTCGGTCGACTTTAAAAAGTCAGGTTCGATTTCTGACGCCAAAGGTCTCTACAAAATATCGCTTCCCGTAGGCGAATATGTCGTCAAAGTTAGTAATGTAGGATATAATCCTTTTCGTACTAAGGTTTACATCAAAGGCGATATGACGCTTAATGTGGTTCTTAACGATGTGACAAAGCAGTTGGAGGAGGTGATTGTGTCTGCGTCAACAAACAAAAAAGATATTCAAACGCCTTCATTGGGCGTTACTGTCCTTAGTTTAAAAGGGATTAAAAAATTGCCTACCATGATGGGGGAAGTGGACGTCATTCGTAGCCTCCAATCGTTGCCTGGTGTTTCTTCCGTGGGCGAAGGGGCAAATGGCTTGAATATTCGAGGTAGCAACGTGGATCAAAACTTGATCTATATTGATGATACGCCTATTTTTAACCCGACACACATGTTCGGCCTATTCTCCGTTTTTGCATCAGATGCAATTCGGGATTTGGAACTATACAAAGGAGGAATTCCTTCCCGATTTGGCG
This sequence comes from Spirosoma fluviale, assembly GCA_945883625.1. GTDB lineage: Bacteria > Bacteroidota > Bacteroidia > Cytophagales > Spirosomataceae > Aquirufa > Aquirufa fluvialis_E. The sequence continues at coordinate 4,628 of CAMCXW010000049.1, read as the reverse complement.
GTCGGACTGCTTCCGTACTCGATATTAAAATGATTGAGCCAAACACCGAAAAGTTTAAAATGCAAGGTGGTATTGGATTGGTTTCGAACCGAATTATGGCTGAAATTCCAATCATCAAAGATAAATTATCTGTGCTTGTTGCAGGACGATTATCAGCGAATGATTTTTTATTTAAAGCTGTTGCCCCCGATAATCTAAAAAATATTCGGGCTAATTTCTCGGACATTGCGACTAAGATATATTTTAGGCTTAACGCGAAAAATACGATCTCCGTTTCAGCGTACCTCAGCAACGATTACTACCGCGTAGATTCTTTATTTAGTATTGAGAACGTAGTTGCTAAGCAAACATCCTTTGATTACGGACATAAAAATACCTCATTTCACTGGAATCATTACTTCTCACCCAAATTAAACATGTTGGTGAGCGCGGCTTTATCCAACTACGTCACTAAAACCTATGCACCAGATTCCGTTAACACGATTGATCTGAATAGTTCGATTTTATACCGAAATGGCTCGCTCAGTTTTGACTACCAGCCAGTGGAAAAGCATAAGTTGAATTTTGGGGTATCCGTGACGCGGTACGATATCACCCCCGGAACTTTGAATGATGGAATTGTTTCTCGTGTTTCAACAGTGAAATTGGACGATGAGCAATCACTAGAGGCCGCAGTCTATGTGGATGATGAGTGGAAAATTAATGAGAAGTTGACCATTCAAGCTGGATTACGCTATACCCAATATTGGCGAATTGGTGCTGGAACAGTGAATACGTATTCACCCGATTTTATGCCTTCAATCAATTCAATTGTCTCAAAGAAAACATACGAAGCAGGTGAGGTAATGGCCACTTTTGGCGGGTTTGAACCACGTTTGACAATGAAATATTCATTGGCCGAGAATGCAACTATGAAATTGGGATATAACCGACAGCAGCAATTCTTCCAGTTGTTGTCGAATAACACGACGCCATTGCCAACTTCCCGTTGGAAAACCGCTGATTCTTTTATAAAACCCCAACAAAGTGATTTTGCGTCAATTGGCTTCTTTAAAACATTTAATGAAAATGTTTTTGAGATTTCTTTGGAATCATATTATCGCCATGTGCGCAATACCTTAGATTTTGTGTCGGGGGCAAATTTACAGTTGAACCCCAACATTGAGACCCAATTAATCTCGGGTAAATCGAAAGCCTATGGATTTGAGGTGATGGTTCAAAAAAAGAAAGGCGAAAATTCGGGTTGGATATCTTATACCTATGCCCGCGCTTTCAATCAGATGATTGGTGATTTTCCAGAGATTCAGTCGATTAACCGGGGTAACTGGTTTGCTACAAACTACGATAAACCACACTCGTTTAATGTCATGTGGAATATTCAGCCTACGACACACCATAGTTTCTCTTTTACATTTGCGTATAATACAGGCCGACCATTCTCTTCGCCATCGGGTAGTTATGAGATTGGCGGAAAGAAATACCCTGTTTTTGCAGAGCGGAATAATGACCGAATTCGAGATTACCATCGCTTAGATTTCTCTTGGACGATTAATAATCCTTCAATGAAACATAAGCGCTGGGAGGGAAGCTGGGTGTTTACGGTATATAATTTATATGGACGTCAAAATCCATATTCCGTATTCTTTAAGTCAACCAAAAATGGCTTGAAAGCATACGAACTAAGTGTTTTTGCGTCTCCTTTTGTTTCGATGACCTACAACTTTAAATTTTTATAGCAATGCCTATTAAATATATACCCTTATTTTTTGTTGCTTTTTTGTTTTCATGCGTACAGCCTATTGAAAATTTTGTTCAGAAAGATTCAAATTCGTATATGACCATTGAAGCAGATATAGCAGATGATCCTGAATTATGTAAAATCCGCATTACAGGTTCTGCAAATCGTATTTTATCTGTTTTAGCGCAACCTGTTACAAAAGCGGAGGTCTATATCCTAGACAATAATGGCGTGAAGACTATATTTAAAGAAGCCGCTAAGCCATTAGGTACGTATTTGCCTCCCGCTGGATTTGTGGGCAAAGTTGGCACTTCGTATAAACTTTTTGTTCGTACCCTGATAGGTAATCAGTACGAGAGTACGGTCGAAACCATGAAGGCTGTTCCCGAAATAGAAAATACCATTGTCCGTTTTGAGGCGTTTGAACAATATTCGAAAGTTGATCCACGGCGTGCTGGTTTCACTGTGTATTTGGATTTTAAAGACTTGCCGAATCAAGGAGACTACTACATGTGGAACTGGAAACATTATGAAAAAGCTCAGATTTGTAAGACCTGCACGGATGGAGCGCGATTTGATTTTGTCCGTACGCTCGATTGTGTGGCGCCTCGTTTTCCCAATGACAACATTTTGAATTATCTGTGTGATGGAAATTGTTGGGATATATCAACCAATAATGATTTGAATGTATTTTCGGACGTACTGACGAATGGGCAGCGGGTGGTGGGCCGACAAGTCGCGCGGTTGCCATTTGATGGATACGGTTTATATTATTTCCGATTAGAGCAGCGTTCCGTAACAAAGAATACCTACAGTTTTTATCAATCGTTGATTTCGTCCGTGCAGTCAAGTGGATCTCTATTTGATGTTCCCGCTGAAACACGATTTAGTTTAAATATTAAATCGGTGACGAAACCTGAGGAGCGTGTATTGGGTATATTCAATGTCTTTTCTGTGCGTAAGAAAATCTTTAATATTGATCGACGTATTGGTGTTCCTGAAGGATATACGCCAATGACTTTTTCGATTCCAGGTGAAATTTATTCTTGCCCTCCAGGTTCAGCCAATTGCCAGGATAGAACGCCTTGTGTAGAAGGGTCAACGCGAACAAAAATCACACCAGAAGGTTGGGTATTCTAATTATTTAGGCCAAATTTGCGTTATGATTGGAGTTCTACTTGTAAATTTGGGTACACCGGATAATCCGAAAACCCCTGCTGTTCGTAAATATTTACGCGAATTTTTAATGGATGGTCGAGTAATCGATTTTCCTTATATTTTTCGAACAATCCTCGTTAATGGAATCATCGCACCTTTTCGTGCGCCAAAATCCGCTAAGATCTACCAAGAATTGTGGGATGAACGCGGTTCACCCCTCAAATATTATGGGGAAGATGTAGCTCGAGATTTGCAGGTTCAACTAGGAGATTCGTATTACGTACGTTTAGCCATGCGATATCAGTCACCTGATATGAAATCAGCTTTAGCTGATATGCAGTCTAAAAACCTCAAGAAATTAATTGTCATTCCATTCTTTCCGCAGTATGCTTCTGCTACAACAGGATCCGTTTATGAGCGTGTGATGGAATTAATGAAAGACTGGCAAGTGATGCCGGCGCTTTCGATGGTTAGCTATTTTTATGATCATCCTGATTTTGCCAAGTATTTTGCCGCTAAAGCGGCCAACTACCAAAAGGATGTTGATTTCGATTATTATTTATTCTCCTATCATGGAGTTCCTGAGCGTCACATTCGTAAAGGAGATTATACGAAGAATACCTGTGTTTTTGGTACGTGTTGCGAAACTATAACCGAGAAAAATCATGGCTGTTATCGGGCGCAATGCCACGAAACAACGCGTCGGATCGCTGCTGAAATGGGCTTAAAGCCAGGGACATTTAGTACGGCTTTTCAAAGCCGACTAGGTCGTGATCCGTGGTTACAGCCTTATACGGATGAAACCATCAAAAAATTAGTAGCTGAGGGAAAGAAGAAAATTCTTGCATTTTCTCCGGCATTCGTCTCAGATTGTCTAGAAACCACGATTGAAGTAGGAGAGGAGTATAAAGAATTGTTTGAGGAAGCGGGCGGAGAGCATTGGCAGTTGGTGGAAAGCCTAAACAATTCCCCGGAATGGGTAGGTATTTTAGAGGACCTGGTTAAAAAATCATAACATGCTTTATTTAATTTTAAGTGTCATTTTCTCCGTGCTTTTGCTGGTGAATTTTAGAGCGCACGCGCGCTTTCAAGTGGATACGCGTATAGCGATTCTGTTGAATTATCCGGTTTGCTTTTTAATGGCCTACTTTCACCAACCGTCTGCCATTCCGTTTCATTGGCCCGCGGCAACAGATACTATGTTGTTAATGGCGATGGGTATTGGATTTGTGATTACGTTTTTGCTTTCTGGATTCTCGACACAGAAGAATGGCATGGCGCCTACGTCGCTGGCTAATAATATATCCTTGGTGATTCCTGTACTCATCAATTTGTTTATTCTAAAAACAGGTGGTGAGATCACGTGGTCGATTGCGGCGGGATTAGCGTTTTCATTTGCGGCGATTTATTTCTGTAGTCCACAAGTGGATGCTTCGAGCGATTCGAAGCCCGTTGTTGCTTTACTATTAGCCGTTTTTGTGGCTTATGGGCTGACAAACACCCTTTTTAGTTATTTGAATAGCACCTTAACGGCGCAGGTTGGCGGTACGCTACCGTTTATCATGATGCTGTTAATCGGTTCAATGGCTAGTTCTATTATTGTGTTGATATGGAAGTCGGCGAACGGCACCCTCAACTGGAATCGCAATTCCGTTTTAGCTTCCATCCCTTTGGGCTTACCCAATTTCTTCTCGTTTTATTTCCTATTGAAGGCGTTGGACGCATACCAAAA
>CAMCXW010000048.1 GCA_945883625.1 Spirosoma fluviale | reverse complement strand
GCTTGCACCGAGAAAATTTGCACACTCGGGAAGACAAAATCCTGCGGAAAATCGACATTCGTACTTGAGCTAACTTGATACACATGTTGCTCAGCAACTTGAAACGTCTTTTGATTTTTTTCAGTTTTTATCTGCGCATCGTCTGTTTTTACCAAAGAAATTGGCTTTGCCACGAGCCAAAACAGCACTGGTATAAACAAAAACAACTGAAAAAATTGAATCTTCTTTTGCATGATAGGCGACAAAAATAGGATAATTTTCTCAGAAATCAATTGCAATGGGAATTTTCGTAAATTTGACTTTCCAAAATTCGCCATGTTCAATTATTTAGAGCCAACCTACATACACGCTTTTATCCAATCTGCCTTGGCAGAGGACATCAGTAGCGGGGATCACACCTCCCTTTCTACTGTTCCTAGGGAAGCGTCAGGAACAGCTCAATTGCTCGTAAAAGATCGTGGGGTATTAGCCGGCGTGGAATTAGCTTTGGCGATTTTTAAGGAAGTTGACCCCATGTTAGCTGTGCAAGTTTTCATCCACGATGGCACCTGGATCGAACCAGGCCAAGTGGTTTTGGAAGTCAATGGTTCTTCCCAATCTATCTTAAAAGCAGAACGTTTGGTATTGAATTGCATGCAACGCATGTCGGGCATCGCCACATACACGCGTTCTTTAGTGAATATCTTAGAAGGGACCCGTGCCAAATTATTGGATACACGCAAGACGACGCCCAACTTCCGTTTAGCGGAAAAATGGGCCTGCAAAATTGGAGGTGCTGTGAATCACAGATACGGTTTGTTTGACATGATCCTCATCAAAGACAACCACATTGACTTTGCAGGTGGAGTAAAAGCGGCTTTAGAAAAAGCATTTATATATAACGCATCCTTACCATCGCCCTTGTCGATTGAAATCGAGGTGCGCAACGAGGATGAATTAGATCAAGTAATGGCCACCGGTGGCGTCCAACGAATCATGTTGGACAATTTCAGCCCTGAACGCCTCCGCACAGCGATCCGGAAAATTGACGGCAGGTTCGTCACCGAAGCATCTGGCGGAATCAATGAAAAAACGCTCCGCGCCTATGGCGAAACGGGAGTTGATTATATCTCTGTAGGTGCCCTAACGCACCAAGTGAAAAGTTTAGACCTTAGCCTGAAAGCGAAATGAATTTAATAGACGAAGCCAAATCCGTTGGGTACATTGCCCGCTCTACCCCAAAAGGCATCGAGTTAATCACAGAAATCCAGCGCCTAAAAAAGGAAAAAAACGCAGTGATTTTGGCGCATTATTATGTAGATGGGGAGATTCAAGAATTGGCTGATTTTGTTGGCGATTCACTCGGATTATCCCAAGCGGCTGAAAAAACGGAAGCGGATTTCATTGTTTTTTGTGGCGTTCATTTCATGGGCGAAACAGCTAAAATCTTGAACCCATCTAAAAAAGTGGTGGTTCCCGATTTTAACGCGGGATGCTCGTTGGCCGATTCAGTTCCCGTAGCTGAATTTGCCGCATTGAAAGCAGCGCATCCAGATGCGATTGTAGTTTCGTACATCAACTGCTCTGCTGAAATAAAGGCGATGACCGACATCATTTGTACCTCTTCCAATGCGGTTCAAATCGTCGATTCTATTCCAGTAGACCGTGAAATCATCTTTGCGCCGGATGCGAATTTAGGTCGGTACGTAGCCCACAAAACAGGCCGCGATTTAATTCTTTGGGAAGGGGCTTGTATGGTGCATATTGATATTTCTTTAGAGAAATTAGCTGTTTTAAAGCAGGAATACCCAGATGCTTTGTTAATCGCCCACCCGGAATGCAAGGAGGTTATCCTAAAAGAAGCAGACTATGTGGGATCGACAACAGCCTTATTGAAATTCGTAGAAACTTCCCCGAACGCTACCTTCATTGTAGCCACTGAAGCGGGAATCCTTCACAAAATGAAGCAATCGGTACCGCATAAGCATTTGATTCCGGCACCGGCCAATGAGCAAAATACGTGCGCATGCTCCGAATGTCCCTACATGAAAATGAACACGCTCGAGAAGTTGTACAATGCCTTGTACTACGAACTACCTGAGATTCATTTAGAAGAATCAATCCGAATCCCGGCCTATAAGGCAATGAAAAAGATGTTAGAAATTTCCGCCTAGTAGAGACGCGAGGTGCGAAGTCGCTTTGGCAAACCTTTTAGGATTGCCAAAGTTTGAGATGCGCAGCATCGATTCATAAATCTGGGATTAAACATCAGACTGAAGTCTGGGGAAATCGGCGCAGAAAAGCGCCTCAAACTTTGGCAATGCTGTAAGCTTTGCCAAAGAAAAAAAAGACGTGAAGTATCTCGTCTGAGCAAGCTTTACCAAAGTGACTAACGTCCAACGTCTAAAGTCCAATGTCTGTAAGACGCGAGTATCGCGTCTCTACATGTCTAGCTCAAACATCGCCTCAATCTCCACCGGAATGTTATCCGGTAAAGTGCCCATACCTACCGCGGAACGAACACCAATACCATTTTCCTCCCCCCACACTTTAGCGAATAATTCTGAACAGCCATTAATCACATACGGATGACGCAAGAAATCATCCGTCGCATTGACCATGCCTAATACTTTAATGACACGTTTTATGCGATTCAAAGAGCCCAATTGAGCCTTTAGCGTCGCCAATATAGTCAATCCCACTTGTTGGGCCGCTAACTTCCCCGCCTCAATGTCCAACTCGGCGCCAATCCGCCCAATGATCAAAGACGCATCCGGCAGCACAGGTCCATGACCTGAAACATAATAGAATTCGCCCACTTGTAAACCGGATTTGTAAACGCCTAAGGGTTTTGGTGCAGGTGGCAAAACAAGGCCTAAGGCCGCAAATCTTTCTTCTGGAGTACTCATGATTTGGTATGTAATTGTCTAATAATTTCAGCGATTAGTCCGGTCCAACCGGTTTGATGATTCGCACCTAAGCCTTTCCCCGTATCCCCATCAAAGTACTCAAAGAACAAATGCGAATCGTTGTGTAATTTTTCGTGCCCATCGTACATCGGAATGACTCCTTTTTCGTTGGGAATGAACATGGCCAATAAACGCCTAGATACCCCTTCTGCGGCATCTTTGATGTTCATCATTTCGCCTGAATTAGTCGGAAATTCTACCTCATAATCCGTACCATAATATTCCGAAAACTTACTCAAGGAATCTAAAATTAAATAATTCATTGGGAACCAAATAGGTCCGCGCCAATTGGAATTTCCACCAAACATACTTCCCGTAGACTCCGCTGGCGTATAATCTACTTGCAAAGTCCCCCCATCAAAAGCAAATTTATATGGATGCTCCTTATGGTATTTGGAAAGCGAACGAATCCCAAAATCAGATAAAAATTCCGTCTCATCAAACATCCGCTTCATAATCATCTTCATCCGATGTCCACGTAAAATTGACAACAAACGCGTCTCCCCTTTTCCTGGTTCGTACCAGCGCGAAATCAATCCAGCTAAATCAGGGCGGTTGTTCAATACCCATTCAACACGGCGTTTAAAGGCAGGCAATTTTTCGAGCATTTCCGAGGTCAACACCTCAACCGCAAACAAAGGAATCAAACCCACCATCGAGCGAACTTTGAGCAACTCCGCACTTCCATCTTGCTTGTGCAACATGTCATAATAAAACTGATCATCTTCATCCCACAAATTCAATTTATCCCCACCGATTGTCTGCATAGCACCCGCAATGTGTAAAAAGTGCTCGAAAAATTTGGAAGCCATGTCCTGATAAACCGGATTTTCAATCGCAATCTCACACGCAATGCGCAACATATTTAGGCTATACATGGCCATCCAACCCGTCCCATCAGCTTGTTCTAGGTGACCGCCGGTAGGTAATTGCGCCGACCGGTCAAATACCCCAATATTGTCCATCCCCAAGAAACCACCACCAAAAATATTATCCCCTCCCTCGTCCTTTAAATTTACCCACCAAGTAAAATTGAGTAATAGCTTATGAAAAATCCGCTCCAGGAAAACGACGTCTCCTTTGCCATTCATTTCCTTATCAATCTCATATACCTTCCACGTCGCCCACGCATGCACGGGCGGATTTACATCGGAGAAAGACCACTCATAGGCAGGAATTTGTCCATTCGGGTGCATGTAATATTCTCGGAGAATAACGGCTAGTTGGCGTTTCGCAAAATCTGGATCCAACCGTGCTAAAGGCAAGGTATGAAAAGCCAAATCCCAAGCCGCAAACCATGGGTATTCCCATTTATCTGGCATGGAGAGAATATTCGCCGCATACATGTGGCGCCATGTATTATTACGACCGATTTTACGTGAAGCATCCGGTTTAGGCATAGCAGGATCACCTTTTATCCATTCGAACACATTGTAATAATACCACTGTTTGGTCCACAACATACCTGCATAGGCTTGTCGCTGTAGATTCTTTAAGTTTTCATCCTGAATTCCAGGCTGTAATTCCGTGTAAAATTCATCGGCTTCGCGCTTTCTTTGATCAAAAATTTGATCAAAATCAACAAATGGCTCACGCAAGGTTAGATTTGTCAAACGCAGGCGATACACTTTTGTGCCACCAGCTGGAATCTTATCCGCATATTTAACGGATGCCTTCGTTCCAATGTGATTCGGATTTACCGCATGCTTGTGTTTATTGACAATGAAATCATTAATGCCATCTTTGGTGAAATGGGACAAATTGGGAGAACCATGTAAACGCTCAAAATTGGTCTCATTATCACAAAATAAAAACTCATCGGGTTCCTCCGCATATAATTTAAATCGACCCACAACGCGGTGATCTACCTCGATGAAGGAATGTCCAACACCAGTCAGCATTGGTTTATAGTTATACTTTTCGTAGCCCCAGCACCAGGTATTTCGATACCAAATCGTGGGTAAAACGGTAATTGGCGCAGCTACTTTGGACCGATTGACCACCGTTATTTGAATCAATATATCTTGTTCATCGCCTTTCGCATATTCCATGGAAATATCAAAAAACTCATTGTTGGCAAAGATTCCAGTATCCATCAACTCGTACTCTGGCTCTAAACGCGTGCGTTTTTTACTTTCGTCTATCAGTTTTTGATAGGGATAGGTTTGCTGCGGATACTTATACAGCATTTTTTGATAGGAGTGCGTAGGTGTCGAATCTTGGTAATAATACAATTCCTTCACGTCTTCCCCGTGATTCGATTCGTTTCCTGTTAGGCCAAAAAAGCGCTCTTTTAAAATGTGATCCCGGTGATTCCAAAAAGCAAATGCAAAACAAACATGCTGTTTATTATCCGATATCCCGCCTATACCTTCTTCCCCCCAGCGATAAGCTTTTGAACGGGCGACATCATGGGAAATAGTTTCCCAGGCATTTCCATTGGCCGAATAATCTTCACGAACCGTGCCCCATTGACGTTCCGTCAAATAAGGTCCCCACTTTTTCCAACCTTTATTATCATTGCGTAGACTCAGTCGTTCGCGTTCGGCCCCTTTATGTGACATAAATTTAAAAATGCTTAGGTAGTGTATGCTTGCAAGCTACAAATATAAAATTTTTGATGGAAAACTAATTTGGAGAAAAGAGACAATTAGAATAGCCATGTAGATGATATTCATCTTTCTTTTTATATTCGAAATTCTAAATCAACAAAATGAAAAAACTCACTTACCTCTTATGTCTTTTGGCTTTTGTATCCTGCGAATCGGGTGATGCCAAAAAAGAACTAAGTACACTTGTCGACTCCTATTACGAGGAACAATTAAAACTAAATCCCATTTCTGCGACAGCGAATGGAGATAATCGGTATAATGATCAAATGAACATCGACTTCACCGATGCGCATCGGGCAAAAATTAAAGCCCTTTTAGAAAAAACACAAACGAGTTTAGGCGCGATTAATCGGGACAAATTGGACGACAATGATCAGATTACCTATGACATCCTGAAACGTGACATCGAACTAGGATTAGAAGGCTTGACCTATCCGGACAACTTAATGCCGCTGAACCAATTTTACGGTTTCCATTTAACGTTTGCCCAACTAGGCAGCGGGTCTGTGTTGCAACCATTTGCCACAAAAAAGGATTATGAGAATTGGGAAAAACGGATGCACATCGGTGCGGCGTACATGGATTCAAGCATCGTATATTTCAAAAGAGGTATCGCGGCAAATATCGTTTTACCGAAAGCCTTGGTCGAAAAGATAATTCCCCAATTGCAATCGTTTCAGGTAGTGGACGTTAAAAAAAGCACGTTTTACGGTCCTTTGACGAATTTTCCAAAGGATTTCACGGAGGCCGACAAAGCGAAATTCACCAAAGAATACACGCAGATTATTCAATCTGAAATCATCCCAGCGTACAGTCGGCTTGCCCAATTTATACAAACGGAATACTTGCCTAAGTCGCGGCCAACAACCGGGATATCGGCGATTCCGAATGGAGCGGCTTATTACCAATACTTGATTAAAGTCTTGACGACAACCAATAAACCTGCGGATGAAATTTACCAAACAGGATTGGCGGAAGTAAAGCGAATTCGGACCGAAATGGAGAAAATCAAAGATGGTGTCAGCTTCAAGGGGACGTTAGCTGAATTCTTTAGCCACATGAAAACGGATCCTAGCTTTTATCCATACAAAACGCCGGCAGAGGTTTTGGCCGCTTTTAATACGATTCACAAGAAGATGGAACCATCATTGAAAACGATGTTTGGTCGGGTACCCAAAACCCCATTTGAAATTCGTCAAACCGAAGCCTTCCGTGCGGCATCGGCTTCTGCGGAGTATTTCCAAGGATCTGAAGATGGCTCACGACCTGGTATTTTCTATGTACCAATATTAGACGCGAAGAAATTCAATGTCACGTCTGGCATGGAAAGTTTATTTTTACATGAAGCCATTCCTGGGCATCATTACCAGATTAGTCTCCAACAAGAAAATGGCCAATTGCCTAAGTTCCGTCGCTTTGGTGGAAATTCAGCCTATGCAGAGGGTTGGGCGCTTTACACGGAAAGTTTAGGAAAAGAATTGGGATTATACACAGATCCATATCAATACATGGGCGCTTTGGGTGACGAAATGCACCGGGCGATTCGTTTAGTTGTGGATGCAGGAATGCACTCGAAAAATATGACCCGCGAAGAGGCCATTGCTTACATGATGTCGAATGAACCAATTTCTGAAGAGGGAGCCGTTGCGGAAATCGAACGCTACATGGCGATTCCTGCACAAGCGTTATCTTATAAGATTGGTGCTTTGAAAATTCGTGAGATTCGCGAACGTCTGAGTAAAGAAGTAGGTCCCAAATTCAAGCTTTCTAATTTCCATGACGAAATCCTGAAAGATGGCAATATGCCATTGGATGTGATGGAAAACAAGATGAATCGGTGGGCCAAAGGCTTGTAGCGCCGTGATGCCTCGCGTCTATTTCTTTGGCAAACCTTTCAGAATTGCCAAAGTTGGCCCATGCATGGAAACAATAGACGCGAAGTCACAGAATTTCGTCTCAACATAATAAAGACGCAACATATTTCGTTTCTATTAACAACGAAGCGTCGCGTCTCTACCATATACTATGATCAATCTAACCACTACATTCTCCATCCCACGTTCGCCTTATTTGATTCGAGCGAACAGCCGCATTCTATGTATCGGATCTTGTTTTGCTGAAAATATGGGACAGCGATTAGCTGATTTACCATTAGAAGTATCAAATCAAGCATTGGGTACACTTTTTCATCCCTTGAATATTTTAAGGGGCTTGAGTCCACAAACCTTGCAACATTCGGATTTGTATAAACAAGGTCATTTATATGTCCATCCCGATTTCCATTCGCAATTCATGGGTGAAAATCCGGAGGAGTTTATTACAAAATTGACCGAAATCAAAGCAAAGACCATAGCGTTTTTAGCATCCAGTCAATACCTGATTATCACCTGGGGAACGGCTTTTTATTACGAAGATCAGGTGCTGGGTAGGGCAATTGCCAACTGCCATAAACAGGCTTCTACTCGATTCATCAAAAAACAGAGTACCGTGGATGAAATCTGTTTGGCTTACAAAAATTTCATCCTAAAAAATCAACATCTCAAAATTATTATCAGCGTATCGCCCGTCCGACATACACGTGATGGGATGCCGGAAAATTCAGCTTCTAAAGCAATTTTACGATTAGCAGCGGAAGAATTAGTGCGCAAATTTCCTGACCAAGTCACGTATTTTCCTGCCTACGAAATCATGCTAGATGAATTACGGGATTACCGGTTTTATCAAGCCGACATGATTCATCCGACGGAGCAAGCGGTGAATTACATATATGAACGTTTTAAACAAACGCACTTTACGGATAACTTGTTGGTGATTTCAAAAAGATGGCAAGAAATTTACAACACCTTGCAACACCGTCCACATCCGTTGCAATTCCCAGCGCATCGGGAGATTATTGAACGATTGCGCAAGGAAATTGAAGCTGATCAATCGGGTGTAGATTCATCCAAACTCTTGGCGAAAATAGACCAACAAATATTGGCCTTGTCTTAATAGAATGCCTTATATTTGAAGTTTGAACGGAAAGAAAGCTATATGGGCGAATTGAGTGTTACGAAAGAGATTATCATTGGTGCCTTGAGCACGGTACAAGAGCCAGATTTGAAAAAAGATTTGGTCACCTTGAATATGATTAAAGATGTGGAATTGGGTGTAGGCGAAGTTCGATTTACGGTCGTATTAACCACACCAGCCTGTCCTTTAAAGGAAAAAATTCGCAAAGATTGTGAGGATGCTATTCATAATTTAGTACATCCAGATTTAAAAGTAGTTATCAATATGACTGCTGAAGTGACGACACTCCAGCAACAAGATCCCTTGATTCCAGGTGTTAAAAATGTGATTGCCATTGCTTCGGGCAAAGGTGGGGTGGGTAAATCGACCGTAACGGCGAATTTAGCCATGGCCTTGAAAAAGGCAGGTGCCAAAGTAGGTATTTTAGATGCTGATATCTCAGGTCCATCAATTCCAGTCATGTTTGGTGCGGAGGATATGCAGCCCCTCGTGCAAGAAGTAAATGGGAAAAATCGCATTCAACCGATCAACCAATATGGCATTAAACTCATTTCAATGGGTTTTTTAGCACCTTCTGACAGTCCAGTACCTTGGCGTGGGCCGATGATGACACAGGCTTTGCGGCAATTCTTTGGTGATACAAATTGGGAAGAATTGGATTATCTGTTAATCGATTTACCTCCGGGAACTTCGGATATACATTTGACATTGGTCCAACTTATCAAAGTGACGGGTGCGGTTATTGTAACGACGCCACAGAAAGTTGCTTTATCAGATGCGACCAAAGGTTTACAATTTTTCAAGCAGGCAGGAATTAATGTGCCAATTTTGGGATTGGTTGAAAATATGTCTTATTTCACACCGGCTGAATTGCCGCAAAATAAGTATTACTTATTTGGCCAAGACGGTGGTAAAGCGCTTGCAGCGAAATACAATGTGCCTTTTTTAGGTGAAGTGCCTTTGGTACAAGCGATTCGTGAAGCAGGTGATTCTGGAAAACCGATTGCCGCAGAAAATAGTCCGAGTGCAGAAGCATTTACGTCTATTGCAGCAAGTTTGGCCCAACAAATTGCGATTACTAACGCACAATAAAAACATGGAAAATCATCCTTTATACACGCGGGTTCAAGTAGCATTAGACAGCATTCGCCCCTATTTAATTGCCGATGGCGGGAATGTAGAAATCGTCGAAATTTCCACGGATAATATATTGAAACTTGCCCTGGTAGGAAATTGCCAATCATGTAATATGTCGGCCATGACCTTTCGTGCCGGGATTGAAGAAGCCATTAAACGCGAAGTCCCTGAAATCGTTTCAGTAGAAGAAATTAAAGACTTATGATGCGGATTGGAATATTTTTTGGGGGCCAAGCGCGTGAACGCGAAATAAGTTTCGCGGGAGGAAAGACCGCGATGACCCACATAAACAAAGCATTATTTACGCCTGTTCCGGTCTTTGTGGACGGATTAGGAAATTTTATATTAATTAAGGAGGAGTTGATTTATCAGGAATCGATTCGGAATTTCTTCCCTCCTGTTGCATTCCAAACTGCCCCTTTTTCAGTTTACACAGAATCATTGACTGATTTGACTGATTATGATGCCATGATTGCGTCGATTGGCACGCAGATTAGCCCGGCTGAATTTTCGGCTCATTTTGATTTTGCATTTATCGCCATGCATGGACCAGGCGCAGAAGATGGAAGCATTCAAGGTTTACTAGAATGGTATAATATACCCTATTCTGGACCTAGCGTACTTGGTTCGGCGATTGGAATCGATAAAGCCAAACAAAATCTTTGGTTGGAAAAGAGTGTTGGATTAGATAAAAAATATTTTGTGTTGCAGCGGGCCGACTATGAATCATATGGTCGCGAGACGTTGTTTGAACAAGTTAAAAAGGCCATTGGAATTCCATTTGTGGCGAAGGCGCCACATCAAGGTTCGTCGATTGGTTTGGCTTTTGTGAAGGAGGATTCCTTAGAAGATTTTGATCAGGCGATTAAGAAATGTTTGTTTATTCAGGAGATACAGCGGACGGATTGGCTGACTTATGCGGAGGAAGATCAAGTAGCTTTGCTACAAAAAATGGTGAATTTGGATGAGGGGATTGGTTTTCCGGTTCGATTTAATCACCAAATCTATGCGCATCCATCGGCCTTATTGACAGATTTACGCGAATACTTCACGCATACGGTAACGAAAGCCAGTATTCATTCGATTCATTCGGAAGATGCGGTCTTATTGGAGGCCTTTGTGAATGGAAATGAATTCAGTTGTGGCGTGATTCAAACGCCTCGCGGTGAGGCGGTTGCGCTTCCGCCAACTGAAATTGTCATTGATGAATCGGTCGAGGTGTTTGATTTTAATGCGAAATATAAATCAAAACTGACGCGCAAGCGCATCCCAATGGATGCTTCGTTGAGTCATTTGCAACTCATTCAGGAGCAAGTGAAGCAGGCGTTTGATGATTTGGGATTTGGTGTTTGCACGCGCATTGATGGTTTTTTACTTGCGGATGGCGTGATTGTTTTACATGATCCCAACACGATTCCGGGGATGTCGCCTTCTTCATTGATCTTCAAACAAATGGCGGAGATTGGCCTAACGGTCACGGATTCCATTACTTATTTCATTCGTCAATCCATTCGGGAGCGTTTACGGACTGGAAAAAATTACCACACGTTCCGGAAATTATTGGAGGGTTTAGATGCTGAAATCAAAAACGTATTGGTTTTAAAAGCATCCCAAACTCCTGTGACGATTGTGATTGATACGGAGGATTTGGAAGCAAGTTTTGAGTCGGCACGTGTCCAAGCCGCAGCGTTATCTGCTCAAGGAAATGTGGCGTATCAAGTTGTGATGCCGGTAGAAATGGAAGAAGGGACAGTTGAATACCCTGTTCATGTGGCGCAATTAGCCAAAGAAAGTGGCAAAGAATTTTTTGAAAGTATTCATGCAGGCGTTCATCCACTGATTGCGCATACGCGTCAGGCAGGTGCTGAAATCACTGCTTTTTATACGAATTAAGATGGAATTAAATCCTTTACAATATCCGATTGGTAAATTTGTCGCTCCTGAAATCATCACTCCGGCTTTACGTCAGGAATGGATTTCGATTATAGCAGATTTACCAGGCCAACTAGCAACTTTATTGGACGGAGTAGATGAAACCTTGTTGGCAAAACCCTACCGAGAAGGTGGGTGGTCGGCCCGCAAAGTAATTCATCATTTATACGACAGTCACATCAATAGTTACATTCGTTTCAAAATGGCGTTGACGGAGGAAAACCCAACGATCAAACCATACGATGAAAACACGTGGGCGGAGATGCCTGATGGTAATGAAGCTCCGATTGCTTGGTCGATTGAAGGCATCAAATACATTCATTTACGTTGGGTTTATTTGATGGAAACGATGAGGGAGTCGGATTGGTCTCGCACCTATTTTCACCCGGAGCGCGGGATTACGTATCGACTAGATCGCGTGTTAGGCATTTATGCGTGGCACTGCGTGCATCATTTGAAGCACATTCAATCAGTCATATAGACTCTAGACGTTGGACTTTATTTTTCCTTCGGACTGACGACTCCGGACTAACGACTAGCGACTGACTACTAGCGACTGATGACTTTCTTTTTGTTCCACGGTGCCGTGGTATTTCTAGCCATATCGATGGCCAAACCAATCATCAAAAGGGTAAATAAAATTATAACCCAGCGGAATATTTTTTGGTTTTTCATCTGTTTCAGTTAAGCGTCAAATTTTAATGTGGCACTACCTTGGGTGACTTCCACCCAGGCGTGTAAATTTGGCCACTGTAAATGAACACAATTTGCGGTTTCCATGTTTCGAGTTTCGCCTAAAAAATAGGAGGCGACATAGGAAATCGAAGGATTATGTGCCACCAAGTAAATGATAGGACTTTCTTGTTTAATTAACTCCTGGACATACTGAGGACCGGTCGCATGGTACCAAAAGTACGAAAACACCCCTTTTTGATCCGAGAGTACCTCAAACGTTTCACGCGTACGAATAGCGTCCGAAACTAACCAAATCCCTTGGGGCATAGCTGCGTTTTTCATCTTTTGCGCTAACTCATTTGCTTCTTCAATTCCTTGACTGGAAAGTTTCCGAGCTTCGTCGGGACTCGTATAAGGTCCCGCATGGGCGTGTCGGATGAGGATTAATTCGATCATGATTTGATTAATGGGAATTCGCCTGCAGCATGTTTGGCACCCATCTTAATGTAGTGGTCAGCACCATGTTTTAATGATTCGATCTGGGTCTCATTTAAGGTATTTACAACCTTTGCAGGCGAACCTAGAACTAAGGAATAATCCGGAATTTCCATTCCAGCCGTGACTAAAGCGTGAGCGCCGATGAGGCAGTATTTGCCAACTTTGGCACGATTCAATACGGTGGCGTGCATGCCCACTAAAGATCCTTCGCGGATTTCAGCCCCGTGAACAATGGCGGAATGGCCAACGGTTACGCGGGCGCCAATGATGGTTTTATCGCCTTCATCAGCATGTATAACGGCATTATCTTGAATGTTGCAGCCGTCGCCCAAATGTATTTCCTCAACATCTCCGCGGATGACCGCACCGTACCAAATGGATACGTCTTTTCCGATGATCACGCGTCCCATGACGCTCGCTGTGGGTGCAATAAAAATAGCCATCTGATTCTTTTTTTGCCAAAGATAAACCATTTTGATAATTTGCTACATGAAGAAAACGTTATATGAAGTTGGCAACTGGTCCCCCACCGATTGCATTTTATCGCTAGGTTGTGGAGCCGCGTGGTGGGAAATAAAGCAAACCATGGAGCAAGAGGCGGGGGAGTTACTTTTATTGGATAGCAATAAAGACGTCTTAAATTGGCCAGATTTGGATGAAGCCATCGCCTATTTTGAAGAACAATACGGGAAGAAAGCCACGACCCCTGCATCTATTTTCATTGCGGATGCAGCCCAAATTCCACTCTCCGATGAAACTGCAGATCAAATTTGGCTATTAAATTCGTTGCATGAACTGGATAACTTGGAGGCTATTTTAGCTGAAATAGACCGTGTTTTAAAGACAGATGGCTGTGTGATTGTGGAAGAAATTATGACTGGGGGAGTGCATGAAGGATGCGGAAAACGTTTGTTTACACGTTCGGAAATCGTCGGCTTATTTGCTTCGCATGACTTACATGTTGTGTATGAAGGTTCTAAAGATGAAGAGGCCGACTACATAAAATTCGGCCGATGAGGCTTGATTCCTAGCGATGGTTTTCGCAAATTTGTAGCTTCATGATCAGCATCAATAAACCATATATCATCGGAATTACTGGAGGGAGTGCTTCGGGAAAAACGCTATTTTTGAAGCGCCTAATAGAGCAATTCCCGGTTGATGAGATCTGCTTATTATCGCAGGATAATTATTATCGGCCAATAGAGCATCAGACTAAAGACCACAATGGTATTGAGAATTTTGATTTACCGGGGGCGATCGATGACGAAGCTTTCGCGGCCGATGTTGAAAAATTACGTGCTGGAGAGGTAGTTTCCCGTGCGGAATATACCTTCAATAATTCAACAAAAGTTCCTAACATGTTACATTTTTATCCCCGCAAAATATTAGTAGTGGAGGGTATTTTTGTGTTTCATTTTCCGGATGTAGCTCGGCTATTAGATTTGAAAATATTTATAGATGCCAAGGATAAGATTAAACTTGAGCGTCGTATCAAACGTGATAATGAGGAGCGTGGGTATGATTTACAAGATGTGATGTATCGCTGGAAATACCATGTCAAACCTACGTATGAGCAGTTTATTCGCCCACATAAACGATCGAGTGATATTGTGATTCCAAATAACGGTCATTTCGAGAAGGGCCTAGAAGTAATTGTTCACTTTTTACGCAGCCGGTAGACGCTGCCGGGGTCTACGACCCCGGCAGCGTCACTCCACTAACGCGCTAAAACAGACTTTAGTATCTACCTAATTTCGAATATTGATTAGTTGGCAATTACCCTCCCAATCGCCCAAATAGCCACTTTTCAAACCTGAATCCCGCTAAAAAAACCAATTACTTGATAAACTGAGGCATCCTTTTTTACGTAAAAAAGGCACTTGTAGACTGATATTCTACACCTCGCACACAATTTACCCATCCACGAAATCGTTACGGGAAGTGACGCTGCCGGGGTCTGTGACCCCGGCAGCGTCTACCCCCACCTACTGCGCATAATTTGGCACAATTTCATTTGAATCTAATTGGGTAGCAAAATGCGTGGAAGCATCCGTTGAGTTAATGACTTTAATTTGATTTAACTGGGCCGCTGTTAATGTACTATTCATAAAAATATTCACACCCGTTCCGCTTGGACCCAATACAGACATTTTCCCAAACTGATTTAAAATTCCAATAGACTTAATTACACCACGGTTTGAAACAAATTTCGATGATGTGGTTTCTAATTTACCGTGGGTATTTACCTGTGGATCTGAAGTGGGAGTAAATACTCCGGTCCAACCAGTTATCGTTAAAATTCTAGTAGTGGAGAATGTTGTGACATTAGCAAAATTGATTTGATGACTTCCAGCCCCCAAAATTAGATTAGAAGAATTACTTAAAGTGAGTGCACCAAAATTTTCACTGAACCCACTTGTATGCAAGGTTCCCCCTGCCATATTAATAGGACTTAAGTCGCTTACCACATTACTTGCTCCTAATTTTAAAACTCCTGCACTAATATTGGTCGTTCCCGAATACGTATTCTCCCCACTCAATGTCAAAGTTCCAATTCCATTTTTAGTCAGTGTCGTAGATCCCGTAGTGATACTGCCCAACACATGCACTTTCCCGCTTCCCGTAAAAACCAAAGGGATATTGGTGGACGAGTTAATCGAATTACTGG
>CAMCXW010000047.1 GCA_945883625.1 Spirosoma fluviale | reverse complement strand
GCCCACAAAAACCAATCCCCCAAATACGTTGTAATCCCCTCAACAACCCAGCCAGTATCAAAAAGAACTTGCCTCGTGTAATCATACGGCAATAATTCCTTCGGTCGGATCGTCGCCACATTCCAAACATGAAATAATTCATGCGATGCCAAACCAATCAAATCATCATACGAATCTCGATCCTCAGGCCCCATCACCATCATCGTAGATGCCGCATGCTCCACCCCATGGTAAAATGGCTTCGGACATATCCAATGCAAAAAATGGTATTTCTTACCCGGAAATCCCCCCATGTAATCAATCTGAAAATCCACAAATCGTTCATATGCCTGCAACAACCGCTTCGAAAAATGCTGTTGGGGCCCCACACCTTCAACAAAAAACTGAACTCCATGTGATTTCCAGCTGTGTGAAAAGATTTCAGGAGCAGCTATAAACGGAGAATCAACCAATTCGCGATACGATTTAGCACGAAATCCAGACCCGTAAGTAGTTAAAGAACAGGCAGTTCCGCGATACCCCGGCAGCGTGGAAATCGCCGGCGGAATGGAAATCGGCAGCGTGGAAATCGGAGGTGTGGAAATCGCCGACGAGATGTTTACTTCACAAGGCCTATTTTCTCCCCGATCTGGAAAGATTAAACAAGCAATAAAATTGATGTAAAGTAAGTCCGACTGCGAAACACAGCCCCCCGCATCCGGCTGATCCGCAAAATACCGATAAGACAAAACAACCGGATCAAGCGAATCTATGGTAAGCGTCCACGTAGATAAACCCGACTTCCGAATCAATCCCCGCGAAGAAGTAATTCCAGCGATATTCTTTGCAAAATACTGAGCCTGATACCGCCCCGGTCGCCAAATAGGCAAATGAATCTCCTGTGGCCCCACGCGCTGCGGCGTAAACTCCAACGAAATCGATAAAAACCGATCCTCCCCCTCAATCGTATAGCGCAACAATCGGCTCATGACAATACTTCCTGTAAAATTTGCAACGAACGTAACTCTCCAAACGACTCCATGTGCAATTGATAATAAAAAATTAAAGCGGCCAAAATCGCTTGCCGTTGGCCGCGCTTCATCAGCACCTCTTGCCCATAATCCGCATGAAAAAGAGCCCCTAAAGCCGCTGCATCAATCCCCGCCAAACCCGGAACTCCCGCCACGCGCAATTGCTCCAAAAACTCAGACGCCAAACCCGGATAAAAACCCAAAAACTCCGTCAAATTCCACAGAAATTGCAAGTGAAAATTCTCCGTATGCCCCAGAGCTTGATCCAAAAACTGAAATGATGATTCCAGAAATTCAAACAACACCGGATTCGCCTCCTCCTCCTTCAACACTTTCGACAAGACCTCACTTAAAAATAAAGCAATACTTGAATACGCAATATCAAAGGGTATTTTTCGGTATGGATAATAACATTTGGCAGAAGAAATACGATGAATTCCCTTGCCCGGCTTGTGAAAAACTTCGAGCTCCAACAAAGTCAATGGTTGGAATAAGGCCATTTTATGTTTCGCCTTCACCGAACGCACCCCATTTTCAATGTACGTTGTAATGCCACATTCCGCCGTGTAAATCGTGACCAGCAACGATGATTCGCGGTAACGCATATTGGAAATCACCAAGCCTTTGGTCTTCGTTAACATGCCTCCGCTTCCAGTCCAATTTCCAACCGCAAACGCTCCAAAATTTCCTCTGGCGTCGCTGACGCATCAAAGCGAATTGGCTCACGGAATTCAACAGTCAAAGTCGTTTGGCGCTTGCGCATCAACAAGCCTTTCTTATCAAATGCCCGCCGAAATCCATTAATTCGAACAGGTACCACAATTGGATTTTCGCCCTTAATCAAGTGAGCCGTTCCCTTGCGCAAAGGCGCAAAAGCACGTGTTGTGCCCTGCGGAAAACTAACTACCCATCCCGATTTTAACCCCTTTCCAATCTTTTCAACAGCAGCTAAATCAACATCGCGCTTGACATCTTGGCCCTCCGCGCGCCATGAACGATTCACTAAAATTGCCCCCGCAAATGCCAAAATTCGAGGTAATAAACCATCATTTTTCATCGTTTCCGCCGCCGCCACATAGAATAAATTGGACCTCGGGGCCACCAAATAAATCGGGTAATTCAAGGAATTTCGAAAGCCCCATTTGACCGAAAAAAAGATATGATACAAACACACCACATCCATAAAATACGTTTGATGATTCGGTAAAAACAAAACGCCATTCATAGGTAAATCGTCTAAATATTCAGTCCCCGTAACCTTCGTTTTATTATAAACATTCAATCGATTATACGTGATGAATCCCAGAATCATCACAACAATTCGCTTAAACAATATTGGATTTCCAAAAGGATCTCTTTCCCCCAATCCGAGCGTATCCATAAACCGAAAAAGCTTTCCTAACTTCGTTTCCATATTAAAATCCTCCCTTTTTTACCGCCGGCTTTGTTGGCGCCGACTTCTTCACAGGTGCCGCTTTTTTAGCAGGAGACACACCACGATAATAACTCAAAAACCGTTTCAAAAATGCATCCTTTTCATCCGCAGCAGCCTCAACTACGGCCAATTTACCCTTTTTGTCCCCCTTAACAGCCTCGCGAATCGCCGCAAGAAACGCATTATCCGACGAATAAACACCTAATTCTTCATTAAAATAGGCAAAATAATACCAAAGATCTGCCGACAATTCCCAGTACCCATAAAACTCTTCTTTACTCGGCTTTTTAATCACCTCCATATATCCTTTCACCGTACTATTCACATCCACCGGACCCACATTCACCACCGGCAAACCTCCCACGGAATAAAATGAAGACGTATTAGGCGACCAAACCCAGCGAACCGCCGAAAGATTGATACTGCCCGCAAATTCCGGCGCTACTTTATCCAAGCCCAAATGTACTTGATCCATTTTCGTACGAATCGCTTCGGGAATGGCACGCCCCAACACCTGTGCCGCTCGCTTCAAATACGCATCTCGATTTTCAGGCTCATCCGCAGACTCTCCCGGTATTCCCTCATCCAACCCAAACTTAACGATGCGATCACCCATCACTTTGAGTAGATTTGGCGGGAAAACAAATTGCAGACTTAACCAAGTTTCCAAACGTGGCACCAAGGAATCCGTGGACATATCTATTTTCCCAAATGCCTTGATCGGCTTATTCCCCGTAAATAATTGCACCGCTCCTTCCGCCTCCATGCGCCGCTTTTCTACAAACAAACGAATTTCGGAATCCTTTCCCTTCACCTCATAACGATCCTTTTCCTCCACAACTTCCCCCTCCGCTTGAAACAAAACCGGATCTAAATCGTCTGAAACAGGACCCAAAAATGTAGGGTATAATTTATTGTCCGCATTGATAAAAATTCCGGCGGTGACTGGCCGACCGGCCTCATCGCGGACACTTGGATCCAACTTAAGTGTAGGCGTTTCCCCCTTTGCATTCTCAAACGGAATCCATGCCGCCTTGAAATTGGGTAAGCCTAAAACGGGGAGCAAAAATCCTTTAAACTGTAAATTTGCCTTCCCCGAATTCAGGGCAACTTCTCCCTTAAATTGCTGATGTTTACTAAAATTCAAAGGCGTCTTCTCGGAAATTAATCCCTCCGCCGTAATGACTGTTTCTGTTTTTTTATTCGCCAAAACAGACTCCACAAATTCAAAATTGCGCAAAGCCACTTTCACCGTATCCCCATCACTCCGCGGAAATAAATAATTCGCCTCGCCCTTCCAGGAGGTCGAATTTCCTTCGGTTACTTTTAAGTCGGCCAACATATGTGTTCCGTTTAACAGCGCTCTTGCGCTAGAAAACGGCTTAAATGCCCCCTCTTTTTGTAAACCAAATACCCCTTTCGCCGGGTAAATAATACTCGGCCCTGAACTAACTTCCTTAACCCCACTAAGTGATAAAAACTGTCCTTTTAAATCATATTCGGCCGTATTTGCACGAATGAGCCCTTGGGACTGATCTGGAATTAAGCTATCATTTTCTGCCCAGCGCTGTAGTTCAAACCCTGACTTTCCTGTCAGTTTAAACGTCTGATTTTGCGTGTCCCAAACAGCATCTTTGAGTGTACTTTGGTAGGCAACATATGGAAAAACAATGGGGCTTTCTTCGCCTTTCATCGGCTTGATTATCATTTTTCCCGTACCCACTGTCGCGTCAATGGTTACTGATTGCGCTTGAACCGCAGGTTTAAACAAGGCCATTTGTCGGCCTATCTTCATCTCCACCTGATCACCGTGCCACGAATTTGCATTCAATCGAAAGTTATTCCCCACGAAAACCCCATCATTAAACGTCATTTTTCCTTGGGCAAATACTTGTTTCTGATGCATGCCGAGTCGGCCTTCTAGTTGCACCTGATTTTGAAAAAGCGAAATAGCCAATTTTTCTGGCTGGATCCACAAACTGTCTTGCGATGGGATCCAGCGCAAACTATGGGCCGGAATTTTAGCTTCTGGGAAAATAGATTTGCCTCCAAAAACGGATGTTATTTTAGCTGCTGTACCTGAAGAAATTAATGAATCGGGATAAAAATGGGTTGCTTTTTCTTGGGCAAGTAGACCGAGAAATTGCAAATTTCCTTGACTCTGCAGACCCGCGCGATTCATGGTTAATGGGCCGCTAAGGGTATATTTGGCTTGTCCTTTATAGATCTCAAGCGGCGTTTTGCTGGTATATTGAAAGCCAAAAGACTGGTCGGCCATTAAAGCCAATGAGGCTTTTAGTGTGGGCAAAAGACCATCCGAATAAAAATTCCCTTGAAAGGTTATTTCCTTTTGGGTGAGGCTGTCTAATTCGATCCGCGGAACTTTGAAATAATACTTTTTGGTATACACACCTTGCGCGCGCCAGTC
Source organism: Spirosoma fluviale (assembly GCA_945883625.1). Taxonomy (GTDB): domain Bacteria; phylum Bacteroidota; class Bacteroidia; order Cytophagales; family Spirosomataceae; genus Aquirufa; species Aquirufa fluvialis_E. The sequence goes on along the minus strand of CAMCXW010000047.1, from coordinate 11,058 downwards.
TTCATCGAAATAAGAAACTACGCCATTCGGAATGAGTAATTTAGGGTAGGCTGCGATTCCGTTTCGACCTGATTTGTTGGATGGTGGACTAAGTAAAATTGTCCCTGCTTCGTATTTAAATTGGCCGCCAACTTCATGTGAGCTGTTTTTTGGTAGGAAAGTAATGGAATCAATCTTGGGAAATTGAACCGCAAAATTGGTGAAATTGAAATAAAATGCGGGGCCACGAAAGCGGTAATTGCCTATTTTTATTTCGCCTTTAAAGTCGAAATCGCGTCCTTGGCTGAAGGAAATTTGGGAATCGGAAGGAAGGAAATTGGCCTTGAGCGAATCGGAAATCATGACTTCTTTGATCCCGCGCACCATGAGTTTTTTTTGTGCCAAATCAAGGGAAATATTGGCTGAATCCCGAGGAACTAAGTTGCCATAGGAAGGAACATAAAACCGATCAAAGTCTTTTTTAGCAAACTTAACTTGCGCATAATGTTTCCCGAGGCGCGTCCAAGAAACCCGATCGGTGGACGCTTGATAATTCAATAAGCCTGCACGTTTAAATTGTTCGAATCCACCTTGTAGCGATTTAGGATCCCGCTGATATCGGGTGGCGATGTCGCCCAAATAGGCCTCGCTCTGCTTCGTTTCATTTAAATAATTATACAACACGCGGAGCGGGTCATAGGTCAAAATTCCTTGTTCGGAGTCGATGCGCTCAGCATCAAAAAAATCGAATGATTCAACCCAAGCGGGCACTTGGGTCCTTCCCGACACACGGTAAAAATCAATCATTCGGGTGGGCACTTTCAGAATGGCCAAATCTACCGCAAAGCGCATTTGATGAAAACTTTCTTCAAACATTTGCTTGCTTTCGTTCAAATTTATGTGCCAAGCTTCCTCTCCTGGAAACCAATTTGCGCGCACATTGGAGTGATAAAGTGAATCTTTGGCGCCAACAAAAGCAGTGAATTCACCTTGGGACATCTGAATTTTCTCATCGGCACTAATGTAAGCAAGCGGCGTCTTAAATTCGGCTAATTTCTGTTTTTGCGCAAAGACTTCAATCCGCGCGGGCGTTGATCCATTGGCGGAAATTCCTTGCTTATTATCTTGAATATTTAAGCGGCCAAACGCCTTCCAATACAGGCCTTGTAAAGGTTCTTTTAATTCCGTTTTTGACTGGAAATCAAAGGAGAAAAATGGCGTTCCTGCTTTGCGTTTGAGGGATAATTTTCCTGATCCTTCGAGCAGGCGTTCGCCTAATTTCAGTGTTCCTTCTTGACTGACCAACACCCCTTTACGCGGAATTAATTGAAATGTTTTCATCTCCCAATCACCGTAAGCGCCACCTTTCGTGCGCGCTTGGGTCCCAATTCCGATGCGATCTTTAATCGACCACTGAAAGGATTCTGGGGCAAGTGCAAGGCTATCGCGCGTAATTTTGGATTGTAAAACGGCCTTATTCCATGTTAGCGTAGGTCCATTTGAAAAGGTAAATGTAGGCGTGGTATCACTAAGCGGAGATTCGGAATCCCAGCTATCGGCGGCAGAAACAACGGCTTGGGTTTGATGCCAGGCCAGATGTAGATTTCCTTGGATTCTAATTTGGTAATTTCCCGTTCCTTCTAGGGTTTGATTAAACTGCCATGTGTCGATTTGTTCTAGGAGGGAAATGGCTATTTTGGGGTCCTTTGCCTCGAGTATTTTAGGCCAAATTTCCAGTAATTCCGATTGTAATTCAGGTGCAGATTGGAGGTAAACACGTACCAATAAGTAGGCAATTTGAGGCGAACGCATTCCTTTTGTGGCCGTTTGTGTGATTTGCGTACGCAGGTTTTCTTGGGGGGTAGACTGCCAAAAAGCGCTCCATTTGGCGGCAATCTGTGGGGCATCTTGGTATTTGCTTTGGAGCATCCAGCTTTTAACCTCGTTGGCAAAGCGATCGGGATTACCTGAAAATTGCTGGGCATGCAGTGCCTTTGGCATAACCAAGCAAATACATAAACACCAAATAATTCGATTCCACATGGGGGTAAAAATACGTAAAAATTGCAGATATTTGTTGGCACAAATCCCCCAATCATGTCGAACGTCCTTTCCTTATTTTCCTCCATTAAAGCATTTGTATTTGATGTAGATGGTGTGATGACGGATGGTTCGGTACATGTGCTTGAAAGTGGGGAACATTACCGGACGTTTTTTATTCGGGATGGTTATGCGATTGAGCGTGCGCGGATGGCGGAATATCGGATGTGTGTGATTACGGGTGGGGGTCATGCGGGCGTGAAAAAGCGTTTAGAAAATCTAAAATTTCAGGATATTTATTTTGGTTTGGGGGGCAAGGACAAATTGGAAACCTATTTGGGGTGGTTGGCCCAAACCGGCTTACAAGAATCCGACGTATTATACATGGGCGATGATATTCCCGACTTAAAAATCTTGTCCCGACCGGCGCTATTGAGTACGTGTCCGGGGGATGCGATTCCGGAAATCCAACAAGCGGTCAAATATGTTTCGCCGTTTGGCGGGGGAAAAGGCGCGGTGCGTGATGTGATTGAAAAAGTAATGAAACTACAAGGAAAATGGCATTAATCTTACCAGTAAAGGGCGTTTCGCCTGTGTTTGGCGCGGAAAATTGGCAGGCACCGAATGCCACGATTGTGGGTGATGTGACCTTTGGGGAGCATTGCACGGTTTGGTTTAATGCGGTGGTTCGCGGGGATGTGAATCGCATTCGCATTGGAAATTATACGAATATTCAGGATGGTGCCGTGATTCATTGTACGTACCAAAAGACCGAAACGACCATCGGAAATTATGTGTCGGTGGCGCATAACGCTATCGTTCATGGCTGCACGATTGAGGACCACGTGCTGATCGGCATGGGCGCTATCGTGATGGATGGAGCGGTGATTGAGACAGGTTCAATTATTGCCGCGGGCGCTGTGGTGACTTCGAATACACGCGTTCCGGCTGGCAGTATTTATGCGGGGAACCCGGCGAAATTTTTAAAGCCGGTGAGTGACGATGCGGCAGGTGTTTTTATGCGAACGGCGATGAATTATGTGGAGTATGCGGGGTGGTTCAAATAGACGCTAGACGTTAGACCTGGACGTTAGACGCTGGACGTTAGACGTTAGACGCTAGACGCTGGACGTTAGACGCTGGACGTTAGTCCGCAGTCAATAGTCCGAAGTCCGGAGGATTTTTTTCTTCGTTACCTTATTTAAAATCAATTTTATAAAAGTTGACCCAATATTCAATTTTCCCTTCGGACTGTTGACTCCGCACTTACTTCTATTTTGAACTTACGTCCCGATACGCTGGACGTTAGCCGCGCTCCATGCGCACATAGGTTTTCCCAGACTTCACAAAGGTAGTCGAACGTGCAAAATAGGCCGAATTTCTCGTAAAAAGCCTGTTTTTCGACTCGGGCATGGCACCAAATGTTTTGACCTGGACGCGAATCAATCACATGTTGCAATAAATAAGATCCCTAACCCTTTCCTTGCTCCGATGTAAGCGTCGCAAATTTTCGAAACTGTAGGCCTTCAGGTGTGTCAAAAAGTGAAATGATCGAGACAACTTGGTTGGCCACGACCACCCCGAGATGTTTCGCTTGCGCATCTTCAGGAATGCGCACAAAGCTTGTGTCGCGCTCCGGCCACATGAACTCATGGCGAATTTGCCAAACCGCTTCGAGGGGTATTTCTTGAATCGTTATGGTCGTAAAATTATAAGAAAAAGGTGTAAATGAGGAAGAAAATTGCCAACTAGCATGCATGGAAATCTATTTACTCGCAAGCGCATGGGCGGCATACTTTTTTGTCCATAGTTTTTTGGCCTCCACACAGGTGAAAAATTGGGTGGAAAAGACGCTCCCTTCCGTCTTCCTTTATTATCGAATTGGCTATAATATCATTGCCTTTTCGAGCTTATTACCGCTCTTATATGTAAGCATCTCAACTCCCAATCAGCCAATACCTCTTCCAGCTTGGACCTGGTACCTCGGCATATTTTGCCTGGCTTCGGGATTGATATTGCTCGTACGTGCCTTTCAGGCATTTGATGGTGCCGAATTTTTAGGCATTAAAAAAGAAGCGACGCCACTGTTAGTCCAAAAAGGAATGTATCAATATGTGCGCCATCCCCTTTACTTCGCGACAATTGTGCTCATTTTGGGCCTATTTTTATGTCTGCCTACCCAGAAAATGGGATTGACGTTAGGCATATCGTACACCTACATTAGCATCGGTTACCGTTTGGAAGAACGAAAATTAATAGCCATTTTCGGTACTGAATATCGAGCGTACCAACAGCGGGTCAAGGCCCTCATTCCATTTATTTTATAAGATGAATCCAAACTTTCCAGCCTTCAAACGGCTCATCACGAACCCTATTTTATTTAAATTATTTATCCTTCAAAAGCTATCCGCTGCATTTTGGGCTGGACTTTCGATCGCTCATTTTGATGAAAAAACATGCGTCGTTCGGGTCAAATATTCCTGGTTTAGCCAAAACCCTTTTCGCTCCATCTACTTCGCCGTCGAGGCTATGGCCGCTGAAATGAGCGCGGGGATGTTGGCCTTCGGACAAGTATACAAACGTGATCCCGCCGTCAGCATGCTAGTAGAAAAAGTAGAGGCCACATTCACCAAAAAAGCGACTGGCGTCGTGCACTTCACCTGCGAAGATGGACTTGCATTTCAAGCTGCGGTCGAAGAAGCACTCGTGAACAATTCAGGAAGTAAATTGGTTTCGAAATCGGTAGGAACAAATTCGGCTGGCCAACAAGTCGCTGAGTTTACCATCTCATGGACCTTTAAAGCGAAGAATTAAAATGACATCTTATGAATTACATGTAGCGGGAACCCGTGGCGCGGCAGATCATGGCTGGTTGAAAAGTTTTCACACCTTCAGCTTTGCGAATTACTATGATCCGAAACGTATCCACTTTGGTGCACTTCGCGTATTAAATGATGACACCGTTTCAGGTGGGATGGGCTTTGGCCAACATCCACATGATAATATGGAGATTATCAGTATTCCGTTGGAAGGCGATCTGGAGCACAAGGACAGTATGGGAAATACGACCGTGATTCGCCATGGAGAAATTCAGGTGATGAGTGCGGGGACGGGGATTTACCACAGCGAATACAATCGAAATAAAGATGCGACGGTGAAGTTTTTGCAGATTTGGATTTTCCCAAATAAGAAAAATGTAACGCCACGGTATGATCAAATCGAGTTAAATCCGGCGAATCGTGCCAATAAGTTTGATCAGATTTTATCTCCATCACCGGATGATGCCGGGGTATGGATTCACCAAGATGCCTGGTTTCATATCGGGAAATTCGATGCAGGGGTGTCGGCTGAATATAGCATCAAAAAGACTGGAAATGGCCTTTATGTGTTCGTCTTAAATGGAGAAGTGGCCGTAGACGGGCAGGCCTTAGCGTCGCGTGATGGCCTCGGTATTCGCGATGCGGCTTCCGTTTCATTCAGCGAAATGAGTCAAGACGCTGAAATTTTACTCATGGAAGTTCCCATGCAATTATGAAACATGTCGTGATTTTTGGCGGCAATAAAGACATCGTAGAATTGCTGGTGCGCTTAATAGGCAACTACCCCGAGTTTACGGCCAGTGGATTTCAGGATGCCCAGAAGGTATTAGCTCTGGGGATTCCGATGGATGTATTGCTGTTGAGTAGCGGTGTTTCGCCTGAGGATGAAGCGCTAGTTCGAAGGAGGGTTTCGGTGCCGATTATCCAACATTTTGGAGGTGGAAGTGGCTTGTTACGGGCAGAATTACAGCCTTATTTATAAGGTAAAAAGGCGTTTCAGCCTTAGCTTTGGCAAAGCTTGGAGCTTTGCCAAAGCTAGCTAAGAAGAGCAAAATTTCAATAGCTGAAAAGTATTTTATCAATTAGTTGGGCCCGCTTATTCGTTTAAATCTAGTATTTTCGCGATACGCTGCCGGGGTCGTTGACCACCGGCAGCGTATAAATTTATTTAAAAAATTATTTGTTCATTTGCGCATCCACGACGGCGATGGCAATCATATTAACGATTTCTCGAGTCGTTGAACCAAGCTGCACCACGTGCACCGGTTTCTTCAAACCTAAAAGAATAGGTCCAATTTTTTCGATATCTGCAATTTCTTTCACCAAATTGTAAGCAATATTCGACGAAGATAAATTCGGGAAAATTAGAACATTCGCACCTTGTTCCGCCAAATCGCTGAACGGATGATTCTCTTTCATCAAGTCCAAATTAAACGGTAAATGCGCTTGCATTTCACCATCCACAATCATTTTTGGATTACGTTGTTTCAGCATGTGAACTGCCTGCCTCATCTTCTTCGCATCATCCCCATCCGCACTTCCAAAGTTGGAATACGTGATTAAAGCAATCCGAGGTTTGATGTTAAACTTCTCCACTTGCTTCGCTGAAAGCTCGGCAATTTCCACAATTTCTTCTGCGGTTGGGTTGAAATTCACGGTTGTATCCGCTAAAAATAACGGACCAAAACGCGTCATTAAAATGTACATACCCGACACTTTTTGTACGCCTTCTTTCCGACCAATCGTCTGCAACGCTGGGCGAACCGTGTCCGGATAATTCCGACTCATACCTCCGATCATCGCATCTGCATCACCCATGTCCACCATCATACTGCCGAAATAATTTCGCCGACGAATGATTTTTTGGGCCTCTGCTTTATTATATCCTTGACGCTGGCGACGCAAGAAAAACTCCTCGCTGTAACGCGCTGAACGTGCCTTATCTTCCTTCGTTGCTGGAACATACGGATCAATAATTTCGACATTTGGAAGGTCAATTTTATTATCAGTCAGCATCTGCTCGATCACCTCGCGATTGCCCAACAAGATGGGCGTAGCGATGCCTTCTTCGCGAACTTCCTTGGCCGCTTTTAATACAGAAAGATTTTCAGCATCGGCTAGAACCACACGTTTTGGTTTCGATTTAGCTTTGTTGATGATCACCTTCATCAACGTATTATCAAGTCCCAAACGTTTGGACAATTGCAACTCGTACGCATCCCAATCTTGGATCGGGAATTTAGCCACACCCGTTTCCATGGCGGCGCGGGCAACGGCCGGTGCGACGGTTGTCAACAAACGTGGATCTACCGGTTTTGGGATAATATATTCGCGACCAAAAACTAGGTTATCGTGATCATATGCCAAGTTGACAATATCGGGAACTGGTTTTTTGGCCAAATCAGCCAAGGCATACACCGCCGCTAATTTCATTTCTTCGTTGATGACCTTCGAGCGCACATCGAGTGCCCCACGGAAAATGTAGGGAAAGCCCAACACATTATTCACTTGGTTCGGGTAATCGCTACGTCCAGTCGCAAAAATAATATCTTTACGCGCGTTCATGGCCTTTTCGTAGGCGATTTCAGGCGTAGGATTTGCCATGGCAAAAACGATTAGGTCTTTGGCCATTGGGGTAATCATTTTTTCAGTGAGGATATTTCCTTTGGAAAGACCTACGAATACATCAGCGCCTACAAGCGCTTCTGTTAAAGTCGTTTCTGCTGGATAACGTTCATTTGCAAATTCGGATTTGCGACCGTCCAGGTTGGTGCGACTCGGGTGAATCAGGCCTTTGGAATCGAACATCAGAATGTTCTCTTTTTTAGCGCCCAATGAACAATACAATCGAGTACATGAGGTAGCAGAGGCTCCGGCACCATTGATGATTATTTTTACTTTGGCGATATCCTTGCCCACAATTTCAAGCGCATTTAACAACGCGGCGGAGGAAATAATGGCTGTTCCGTGCTGGTCATCGTGCATGACCGGGATATTCAATTCCGCTTTTAATCGTTCTTCGATCTCGAAACATTCGGGAGCGGAGATATCTTCTAAGTTGACACCACCGAAAGTGGGCTCCAGTATTTTCACGGTACGAACGAATTCGTCGACGTCTTTGGTATTCAATTCTAGGTCAAAAACATCGATATCTGCATAAATTTTAAACAAGAGCCCCTTGCCTTCCATGACGGGTTTGCTGGCGCCGGGACCGATGTCTCCGAGTCCAAGCACGGCGGTACCGTTAGAGATTACGGCAACTAAGTTTCCTTTGGCCGTGTATTTATAAATGTCTTCCGGATTAGCTGCTATTTCGAGGCAGGGATCAGCCACGCCAGGCGAATATGCGAGTGTTAAATCCTTTTGAGACGCCGTTTCTTTGGATGGAATGACCTCAATTTTGCCGGGTCTGCCTTTGGCGTGGTAATGAAGGGCTTCTTCTTTAAGCGAGTTGGTTGATGACATAATATGTTGATGAATTCAAGGTGCAAAGTTGCGAAATTTCATTCATGATGGTGTAAAAACTTAATAAGTTTCAACAAATTTAAAGTAAACCCTTGTTCCCTCGTTAAATATCAAGTTACTGAAGTTTGCTTTTGCGCTTAAGGGCGCATCGGACTGATTTTATCAGAAAACTTATGAAATATAAGGGTAACTCGAGGGTAGACGCTGCCGGGGTCTACGACCCCGGCAGCGTCACCACCACTCCTGATAAGCAGAACTAACCGGTAACTAAACAAACCACTGCTTTAGAGCGCGAAATTTTACGAAAACTGATAAACTGAGTAATCTAATTCATTTGATGATACACCATTAAACTCAAGATACTGCGATCATAATAATTCAGATTCGGTCTTTGCTGAAACGCATGCAAATACCCAACATCCATTGTCAGATTATCACGAATGGGAATACTCAATCCTGCAAACATCCGGTGTTGATCTAATACATTCGCCGGATTCTCCTGGCCCACATTCAATAAAATCTCTGTATTAACTTTCCCCTGAATATGCTTAACTAATGGAAAAAAAGCCTGAAAACGATAACGAAACCGGTAGTTACTAAAATTAACATCCTCTGATAACTTCGTGCGCGCCAGGTCAGTCCCGCGATTAAACCGCATTTCAGAGCGAAATCGGTGGTCAATTCTAAATGCAGTACTGCCATGCCTATAAACAACATCTACATGCGGCCGATATTCTGGGATGGCCAAACGTGTAGATATACGCGGATCATTTGGCGTATTTAAAAAAATAGCTGTTCCGGCAGAAACATCCCAATTCTCCCCAAATGTATGATGCACATGCGCACGAAATGCGTTTTGATGATGTACAAGCGGGTCAGCAAAATGCCGTGTGTGCACTTCCCCTTGCACAAACCATTGATTATTAATGGGATAAGTTAAATAGTACCCGTACCAAACTTGGGATTGATGCTCGATTTTGTGTTGAGCAAAAAGACCAAATATTGGAACCAAATAGAAAAAGAACCACTTCATCTTTACAAAACAACTGTTTACCTAGTTGAAAAGCACATAAGCAACGGCCAGCGTCACAAACACGTTAAATAACTGAGCGATTAAAAAAGCATACAATGGCTTCTTTCCTTCCTTCGAAAATAAATCTGAAAATTTGGTTTCCAAACCAATGCTTGTAAAAGCTAAGGCAAACCAAAGGCCCTGCAAGGATTTAAATCCACCCTTCACAGCATCAATCGACTCAGCAGGAATAACAAATGAAAAAAGTAAAGACGCCGCAATAAAACCCAAAACGAATTTTGGGAAGCGCTCCCAAATAACCGCCACGGTAGGTTTTGCCTCTTTTGCCGTTGCTGAGTTGTTATTTGTTACGGTCCAATAAATAGAAATTGCGAAGGCTGCAAAGCCCAATAACACATTCTGCGAAAATTTAACAATCGTCGAAATCTTCAAGGCCTCTTCCCCCACCATCGTCCCAGACGCGATCACCGCGCCCGTCGTGTCGATGGTTCCACCTAACCAGGCCCCTGTCACTGCTTGCGAAAGACCTAAAGCTTGTGCGATAAATGGTAAAAAAATGATCATCGGAATAGCGGTAATCAACACAATTGAAATCACATAAGACAATTTTTTTGAATCGCCTTTAATCGCGCCGGCCGTTGCAATCGCTGCCGAAACACCACATATAGACACCGCACTCGAAATCATGATGGCAAATTCTTCATCTATCCCCATTTTTTTCGACACCCAAAACGCAAAATACCAAACTGAAATAACCACCACCAAGGCCTGAATTAAACCAAGCGAACCCGCCTTCAAGATATCTCCAAAAATCACACTGGTACCTAGTAAAATAAGTCCAATTTTCACAAATAGCTCGGTGGACAGCGATTCTGTTAGCCACCCCGGCAGCGTGAAAAAATTGCTTAATAATAGACCTATCGTTAAGCTGAAAATCACTGCTTCCAAATTCCAGTTTTTCAAAAATGCGTTCCCCGCTAAGATTAATGCCAGTGACGTAAGCACGAAAACAATGGGAAATCCTTGCGCAGTGCCCTTTATTGACTTGCCAAGTAGTCGGGCAGCAACGATCGCAATGGCATAGGTGAATAGAAATACCTGGCCCAACTTCCACAAATTTTTGCTTGTCAGCACCTTCTCCTGTAATTCTACTTGATTTTCCCAGCCGAAACTTGGGGTGGGGATCAGAATACCAAGAAGTGCGATACCAATGAGTAAAAATCCGAGAAAAACGACCGTCCAGTCTTCTGAGAGTACTATTTTATTTTCCTTCATGTTTATGCTCCTTTTTACGTGCGGGGGTGACGCTGCCGGGGTCTGCGACCCCGGCAGCGTCTACCGCAAAGTTCCATTTTTATTCTAAAAGTTTCCTGATAATCTTACAAAGCTGGAGTAATAACTATATTACGATACTCCACCGGACCATGATCCCCTTGAATCATAATCGGGCCTGGTGCTGCTTCGTCGCTATCCATCGCACCACCCGTGATGCCCGGAATATTCGATTCAACGATAACGTTTTGACCATTTAACGTAACCGAAACCTTACGTCCCACTAAGGTAATGTCATAGGTTTGCCACTCGCCCGACGGTTTTGCTGCCTGGAATAAGGGATCAATAAAGCCATAAATCCCGCCTAAATAAATGCTGTAAGGCTCTTTTCCGTAGCTATCTTCCACTTGAACCTCGTAGCGACCACGCAAATACACCCCGCTATTACTT
>CAMCXW010000046.1 GCA_945883625.1 Spirosoma fluviale | reverse complement strand
CAGTACCTTAGTTGAAGATATAACGGATACCGAATTGTGCTTGCCAGCGAGAACCAAGTCCGAAAGAACGTTGGAATGATTCTGTTAATGGCGTAGTACCTGAACGGAAAGGGAATGTGAACACTGGTTTACCAGTTGCCGCATCATTTGTTACATAGTTCAATAAACCGGCGCGCAAAGGCGATTGATTTAATCCCCACTGTGGAGACACATAATTACCGAAGTTAAATACATCCAATGTTAACTGTAACGTATTTTTCTTTCCTCCTACATTAATGTAGAAATCTTGGATCACCTTAAAGTCAAAGTTGGCAGACCAAGGTAACTCAGCACCATTACGCTCAGCATACTGACCACGATGAGCAGACAGATACTTATCTTGTGATATATACTTGTCTAAATCAGCCCACTGCTGACCAGCTGTATACGTACCTAAGTCACGTAACATAATTTCAGATTGACTACGAGGAATAAAAATTAAATCATTAGCAAATTGACCATCTCCATTCATATCTCCTGAGTACGTATATGAAAAACGACCTGCCGGGGCTACTGAATACGTGAAACCAAATGTCGTTGACGCTTTTTCATTCAAGTAATTCAAACGGTATGAACCATACGCATTGATACGATGTGCTTGCATGTAAGAAGAATATGAAGCAACGTTCTCATTAGGATCACCAGAAACAACACGGTCTCTCCATTGAGATTGCGCAATTGAACCACCGTCATTTACAGAACGTGAGTCCGAATTCGTGTAAGCTAATGATGCAAATAATCCATTTTCGAATGCTTTTGAAATCGATGCCGTAATAGCGTAAGAATAACCTAGGTTCGTATTCTTAATAACAATTGCATCAGAGATATTTGGTGCGGCTGATGAATTACCAGTAGCTGGCGCATTCACACCTCTTACATTACCATAAATTTGGTTAATACGTGTGTTCGTAGGAATACCTGCCGCTGAAGCTGTATAGAAAATGGTACGGTTATCTCGACCTACCGCTTTAACAGCTGAGTTTGGCATGTTAACATTTTCTAAGTAAACAGCATTCAAATCTTTCGTGTAGATACCTTCTAAAGAAACAATCCAACCATCGCCAAATTGTTTATCAGCTGCTAAATTCGCGCGGAAAATTTGAGGGAATTTGAAGTTTGGATCAGTCACTGCTAAGTTATAAGAAACTGGGTTAACAGTGGCAGAAACAGTTGGACGATACGTATTTACATCTGCATTAAATGGGCGATTTGTTGGGTTATTTAAAGTTTCTGAACTAAACAAAACACCATTGTTTGACAACTGATTTGATAACCACACGTATGGAACACGTCCTGAGAATATGCCTAAACCACCACGAATTTGAGTTGTCTTGTCATCCTTTACATCCCAGTTAAATCCGAAACGTGGGGACCACAAAATTCTTGTTTCAGGGAATGTATTCGTAGACAACTTAACTCCATCACGGAAAGTTAAATTTGGTACAAAATTGTTCGTATATTTTGGCTCGTCAAATGATGGGAACGATGTAGCATCACCACGTAGACCAAACGTCAATTTCAAACCTTTAGCAGCTGTGACCTCATCTTGACCATAAAAAGAGAATGTACTTCCTTTCATCTCAGCAAAAGGAAACTCTGCGTAGTTAGATGAATTTTGTGTAAAGCGAACTGCATTAGAAACACCATTCGTAGCTGAAGCTATGAAATCATTAATTGATCTGAATTGGTAACCACCAAAGTAGTTAGGCGCAAAACCATTCAAGAATGAGTTGGCCTCATATGCAACACCCAACGTATACACATGCTTTCCTTTATAAATTGTTAAGTTATCCGACATTTGGAAAACATCCGTATCTAACCGGTTATTTGCTGAGAAAGGCTCATAACCAAATGAAGTTAACTCATTTAAGTTATTGTTTCCAATGTCAACCATTGGGAATGGTGTGTTATTCACAGGTGATTGACGGAAGTCACGCATCGCTGTATAACCAATCGTAAAGTTGTTCGAAATAGAATTCGAGAATGTTGAGTTCAATTCAGCAATGTATGAATCTAAGTTATTATTGATTCGATACATAGAGCCTTGGAAAGGCAATACATTGACCGATGGAGAACGTCCTCCTGACAAAGCTCCGGAATTGGATGGAGAAATATCGGCAAATGAACGTAAGTAATTATATTTGAAGTTAAACTTGTGCTTATCAGAGATGTTCCAATCTAGACGCAAATTCGCTTTTTGAGAATACTTTTCTTTGTTGTAATTCTCGTAAGCACCTGGATCGTAATTGTATTTTGACAATAAGAAAGACTTCAAACGATCTAAATCTTCCGCTTTGGCAATAGATCTATTTGGCTCAGTTCCTGTACGTGTTGCCACAAAGTTTGATCCTGGCTCCGTAGTTGCCTCTTGCTCAAATGACGCGAAAACAAATAATTTGTTTTTAACAAGTGCACCACCAATACGCGCTCCGTATTGACCACGGTTAAATTTACCATATTGATTAGTCGCATCACCAATTTTGTTTCCTACTAAGCCCTCATTTGTTCCAAAATAGTATCCAGAACCTGTCCATTCATTTGTACCTGACTTAGTAACAACGTTGATGTTAGCACCTGTAGCCATACCCTGACGAACGTCATAAGGAGCAATAATTACTTGGAACTGATCAATCGCATCTATTGAGATTGGTGAAGCTCCTGTTTGTCCACCAATCGTAGATGACAAGGCAAACGTATTATTAAAAAATGCACCATCAACTGTAATGTTGTTGTACAACGCATTACGTCCTGCGAAACTCAAGCCATTCGCACGTGGATCTAAACGCGCAAAATCACCTAATGAACGATTTAAAGTAGGTAATGTAGTAATTGAAGAATTTGAAACGGTTGTTGCCGCACCCGTACGTCCTGAGTTAATCACCGAACTACGCGAAGCTACAACCTTAACTTCTTCTAACTGAGATTGACTAACTTCCAATTTGAAGTTTTGACGCAATTCAGATGCTAGTGTCAATACAATTCCAGATTGAACTGCCTCTTTGTAACCAACAAATGAAACGGTAACCTTGTATGGACCACCCACACGCATGTTAACAATATTGTAACGACCATCTGCACGTGTAGACGCACCGTAACGTGAACCCGTAGGCTCATGAATAGCAATCACCGTTGCACCTGGTAGGCCTTCGCCTTTTTCGTCAACGACACTTCCCGACAAAGCGGAAGTAGTAGAACCTTGAGCAAATAACTGCCCGACAGGAAGTATCATTACTAGCGCAAATAACGCTCCAAATAATACTGAATGAGTAATAAACCTTTTGTGCATAAATTTGAAATTTAGTTATAAATGAAATGGGAGATTCTTAACACAAAATAAACCTAAAAAATCAAATACTCCAAAAAGACTACAAAAGACTTTTCTCATAATTTATTGATTTATAGCACAAAAGCCATAAATAATGTACTATATCAAATGTTTGAAACGCAGTTTAGTCCTAAAACCGTTTAAAATTTAACAGAAACTTAATTTTTAATTATTTAAAGAATAATTTTGCAGCAGAAATTTTCCTATGCAAACGAACGAAGAACCCATCAAGTTGACATCTTATTCCCACGGCGCAGGCTGCGGATGTAAAATATCACCCCAAATCTTAAATCAAATCCTTCAATCGGACACGCCTAAAAAACACTACCCCCTTCTATTAGTTGGCAATGAAAGTCGCGACGACGCCGCTGTTTTCGATTGGGAAAACGGTGAGGCCGTCATTTCCACCACCGATTTCTTTATGCCCATTGTCGACAATCCATTCGACTTCGGAAAAATTGCAGCCACAAACGCCATTTCAGACATATATGCGATGGGCGGCAAACCGCTCATGGCCATCGCAATTTTAGGTTGGCCCATCGATAAAATTGCCCCCGAAATTGCCAGACAAGTATTAGAAGGTGGTCGCGCCGCATGTGCGGAGGCCGGCATTCCACTCGCTGGCGGGCATTCTATTGACTCCCCAGAGCCGATTTTCGGATTAGCCGTAACCGGGAAAGTCAAAAAAGAAAATTTAAAGCAAAACGATCAAGCTTCCGCCAACGCACTCCTGTACTTAACTAAACCTTTAGGTGTAGGTATTTTAACCACTGCCCAAAAAAGAGGCATCGTTTCAGACGCCGACCTGGCCACAGCCGTTAAACAAATGAGTACGCTTAATTCCTTTGGGGCGAAAATAGCTCCTTTAGATTATGTAGAATCACTCACCGACGTGACCGGATTTGGTCTCATGGGCCATTTAATCGAAATGTGTGATGGCTCAGGTGTCAGCGCCGAATTGTTCTTCGACCAAATACCAACCCTCAATAATCTAAACCATTACTTGGACCAAAAATGTTTTCCTGGCGGTACAAGTCGCAATTGGGCAAGCTATGGACACCGAATACAGGAGGACATTACAGAAACCCAACGACTCATCGGGGCTGATCCGCAAACCTCGGGTGGTTTATTAATCGCCGTTTCCAAATCACAGAAAGGTGCATTCGAAACATTTGCGAAAGCAGCAGGCTTTGATTTGAAGCCAATAGGTCAAACAATTCCCAAAAAAGAAAAAGCGATCTACCTGAAATAATGGAACTATATTATAGAAAAGTAGGAGAACAAGGACCAGCCATGATTATTTTACATGGTATTTTTGGTAGCTCCGACAACTGGTTGGGCATCGCAAAGGTTTTTGCAAACACCCATCAAGTCTATTTAGTAGACCAACGAAACCACGGACAATCACCTTGGTCCGACGAGTTCGACTATCAAGTGATGTCAGAGGACCTAAAAGAATTCATCGACACGCATCAATTGACCAATCCGATCATCATTGGACACTCCATGGGTGGGAAAGTAGTTATGCAATTTGCCTTGAACTACCCGACACTTTCTGACAAGTTTATCATTGTGGACATAGCCCCGAAATTCTATCCAGTCCATCATACATCAATTTTGTCAGGATTAAATAGCATTGACCTAAAAACGATCGCCTCACGAACCGAAGCAAATGAACACCTCAAGCGTTTCGAGGAACAAGAAGGCATTCGACAATTTTTATTAAAGAACCTATACCGGAAAAACGATGCGGAATTCGCCTGGCGAATCAACCTAGCCGTCATCACCAAAAACATTGATGTAATCGGCCATGAATTATGGGTCAAAATCCCCTGCCAGACACCTATACATTTTATAAAAGGAGCAAATTCACATTACATCCAACCAGAAGACGAACGCTTCATTTCCGAAATCTTCCCCAATTTTGAATTACACACAATTGCAAATGCGGGACATTGGGTGCAGGCCGACCAGCCTGAAGCGTTTATTCAAGTTATTCAGTCGATCCTATGAAACTGATACTCATCCCCTGCCCCATTGCAGAAAATACCGCGTCAACTTCCTTAGCGCCGGAGGTGGCAGCGCATATCGCGCAATGCCAACATTTTCTTGTTGAGAATATCCGGACAGCGCGCAGATTTATTTCTGAACTCAAAATGGGTATCACGATCGATTCGTTGACATTTGAAATTTTAGACAAAGACACCCAGAAAAAATCAATCTTAGATTTCTTTCAAAAACATCAAAACGAATCCTACATCGGTGTTATCTCCGAGGCAGGTTGCCCAGGTGTCGCAGATCCAGGAGCCCTAGCCGTAGGAATCGCTCAAGAAATGGGCATTGAAGTTGTTCCACTCGTGGGACCCTCTTCTATCCTACTCGCACTCATGGGATCTGGTTTTTCAGGCCAAAAATTTACCTTTCATGGCTACCTCCCCATCGAGAAACCTGCCCGTATTAAGCGCATGGAACAATTAGTTCAGCTAACCGAAAAAACGGGGGAAACACACATGTTCATCGAGACTCCCTATCGTAACAATGGATTATTAGAGGATATGATCCTACATCTTCCCGGAAATACGATGGTAGCCATCGGCGCTAATCTGCAAGGAGAAGGTGGTTTCATCCAAACAAAAACACTGAAAAACTGGTCGGTACAAAAACCTGAACTGCACAAAATACCCTGCATTTTCCTTTTTGGCCAAACCAATAATTAATCCGAAATTTGTCCCTCTATGTTACAACTCGAAGTCTTCACATTCAATCCCTTTCAAGAAAACACCTACTTACTGTGGGATGATGCTGGAAATGGACTTGTTTTCGACCCGGGTTGTTATGAATTTGAGGAACGTAAACAAATCAAGGACTTTATCGCAGCAAAAGGTATTCAAATGAAATACATTTTGAACACCCATGCGCACATTGACCACGTTTTAGGTGTATCCTTTTTCCAAACCGAATACAAAATCCCTTTTTGTCTACATCTCAAGGACAAACCCTTACTTGATGACGCTGGCAATCGCGCTGAAGTCTACGGATTCCCGCATTATCAGGCTGCAAACGTCGATAAATGGATTAGCGAAACAGAGCGTATTCAAATTGGGGAATTTGACATACAAATTTTATTTGTACCCGGTCATGCACCCGGACACGTGGCTTTTTATTTAGAAAAGCAAGGCTGGGTAATCGGTGGAGACGTACTTTTCAAACGGAGTGTGGGTAGGACAGATTTTCCGTTGTGTAATCATGCCGACTTACTACAAAGCATTCAAACGCAATTATATACCTTGCCTGGAGAGACGATTGTTTATCCAGGACATGGGCCTAAAACTTCTATTGCAGAGGAAAAACAACATAATCCCTTTGTAAAAGCATGAAAAAAGAAATACCAAATTTATTGACATTGGCTAACCTGCTTGCGGGCTGTTTGGGTATTTACTTTGTCATGCAGGGTAATTTACTTTGGGCATCGTATTGCATTTTCATATCGCTTGTTTGTGATTTCTTAGATGGATTCTTAGCTCGATTACTCCATGCCTATTCGGAATTGGGGAAGCAATTAGATTCCCTAGCCGACATGGTTTCTTTTGGTGTTTTACCAAGCTTCATCCTTTTTGCGCTGGTGGAACAAAGTTGCGGCACACAATGCTCAGTGGGCATTTTCGGGTTCTACAAACCATTTATGGTTTTTTCCCTGGCGTTAATGTCAGCCTACCGACTCGCAAAATTCAACATAGATACCCGCCAAAGCGATCAGTTCATCGGGGTACCCACTCCTGCAAATGGGCTATTAGTGGCATCCTTGCCGTTAATTCTACATTTTCAACCAGAATTTAGCCCCTATATTCTTCATTTCAAAGGTTTACTGATTTACAGCATAATCATGAGTTATTTATTGGTCGCGGAGTTCCCGTTGATGGCCTTTAAATTTAAATCATGGGGATGGGCAGCAAACCAAATGCGCTACTTATTCCTAATTTATTGTGTTGCTATATTGCTATTGCTTAAATTTGCAGCTTTCCCAATCTTAGTAATTTCCTATATCGCCTTATCCTTATTACAATCGTTACTTAATACCAAACAAAAATGAAATTTATCGCAGAAATCAATGTAATGCCTCAAAAAGAAATTCTTGACCCACAAGGAAAAGCAGTTCGCATTGGCTTACAAAATTTAAATATCACACAGGTTTCTGATGTGCGTATTGGAAAGCATATCACCTTACAACTAGAAGCGGCCACTGAAGCCACGGCGCATGAAATTGTAACCGAAGCTTGCAAGAAATTATTGGCCAACTTGATCATGGAGGAATTCGAATTCACCCTGACAGCCGTATAAATTAAAATTGGCCTGTATGCAACATCACCAGCGTGCAGGCCTCTTCTACTTCCATCCCCTCCGCAGCAAGCTGCTTCATTAAGTCTGGGTTTTCTGTACCTGGATTAAATATTACCCGTTTAGGCTGAAGACGCATTACATATGCCAAAAGATCCGTCTGATTTTGAGGCCCTACATACAATGTAACCGTGTGAATATCAACCAAGTCCGGTTGGCCCACCTGTATGTCAATTCCCCCAATTTCGCCAGGTTTGTGTGCTACCAAAATCACTTCATACCCTTTCGAAAGCAATAATTTCGTAGCAATAAAAGCATATCGAGCTGGATTTGTGGAAGCACCATAGACTAAAACGCGCATCGTAAATTATCAGTTTTGTGATGCAATATTAGTACAAAAAGAAACGTTTTATAGATTTAAAAGACGTATTTACAGCACAACCACTAATTAAAGTCATGCATTCAACTCCTACATCTTGGATTGAACAATGGAAACGTATTCAATCCACTGATTGGCCAAAAGAAATTCATATTGAAATTTCTAATTTTGGCCGAATAAAAAGTTTCAAAACAAATTCGCTCGGAAAAATCATTCGAGGCTCTAGCATCCAGAATTACAACTCATTGAATATTCGCTATCAAGGTAGTTCGATTAATCGCTATGTCCATAAACTCGTAGCTGAGCTTTTCCTTCCAAACCAAGATACTCATGCGATTTATGTAATTCACCGAGATTTCGATAAACAAAACAACCGAGTTGAAAATTTAGCTTGGGTCACACGCGATACGTTGACAGCACATAATGCACACAATCCGGCTATTCTGATGAAGAAAAGGCCTGCACGCACGAAGAATTACAAGTTGAATGTTGCGAAAGTTTTGCTCATCAAACAGATGCTCCAAACAGGCAAAAACCGTATAAAAATGATTGCAAAGCAATTTGGTGTTACTTCAACGCAGGTTAACCGGATTAAAAATGGTTCTAACTGGAAACAAGTACAGTTAAAATAATTGAGAAGCAATTGCCTTTACACTATCTGATTTACTCATGGTGTAAAAATGCAAAGCGGGAACGCCAGCCTTGATTAATTCCTTTCCTTGCTCTACTGCCCAGTCTATCCCAACTTGCTTTATAGCTGCGTTGTTGGTACATTTTTCCACTTCTTTCACCAATATCTCAGGAATCTCCAGGTGAAATATTTCAGGCAGAATCTCTAATTGACGGGCAGTTGCTAATGGTTTCAATCCCGGAATAATGGGCACCTGAATATCCATGGCTCGACATTTTGCCACAAAATCAAAATAATGTTGATTGTTAAAAAACATTTGGGTGACAATATAATCGGCACCCGCATCTACTTTTTGTTTTAAATAGCGTAAGTCCTCATCCAAGGAAGTCGCCTCAAAATGCATTTCCGGATAAGCTGCAACCCCCACACAAAAATTAGTTGGCAAAGATTCTGTCTCTTCATGCAGTAAAATACCTTGATTCATCGCGTGGACTTGAGCCACTAATTCATTCGCATACGCATGACCACCGGGCTTTGGAACAAATCGATCCTCGCCTTTTTCTTGGTCTCCACGCAATATAAGTGCATTCTCAATTCCTAAATAATGTAAATCAATCAAGAAATCTTCTGTCTCTTCCTTCGTAAATCCACCACAAATAACATGGGGAACCGCCTCTGTTTTAAAACGCTGCATGATAGCGGCACAAATACCTAAGGTACCTGGACGCTTACGAATTGGAATGCGTTTTAGTTCACCATCCACCAACTTCTCAACATACTCCTCGCGGTGATAGGTTACTTCAATAAACGGCGGATTAAACTCCATCAGGGGTTCAATGTGGGAAACCAATTCTCCTAAATGCTGTCCCTTCATTGGAGGAATAATCTCAATCGAGAACAAAGTCTTGCCTTTTGCCGACTCTAAATACTGTGTAATCTTCGTCATAGCCTACGCATCATATGTTAAAACAGGACTCAACCAACGCTCAATCTCTTCTAGTGCCATGCCTTTCCGAGCTGCATAATCCACAACTTGGTCTTTGGCAATTTTACCTAAACCAAAATACGTACTTTCTTCGTGCGCGAAATAAAATCCAGAAACTGCCGATGCCGGATACATCGCGTAACTTTCTGTTAATTGAATGCCTATCTGCTTCTCAGCATCCAATAATTCAAACAGACGTTTCTTTTCCGTATGATCAGGACAAGCAGGATATCCTGGCGCAGGACGAATACCTTGGTATTTTTCCATAATTAATTCTTCATTACTCATGGACTCATCAGCCGCATATCCCCAGTATTCCCGACGCACCCGCTCATGCATTAACTCAGCAAACGCTTCCGCCAAACGATCCGCTAATGCCTTAACCATGATGGAGTTATAATCATCATGCTCCGCCTCATATTTCGCTAATAATGCTTCAATTCCAATACCTGTTGTCACCGCAAACGCACCCACATAATCCGTTTCTCCCGTCGATAATGGAGCAACAAAATCACTTAGGCAACGATTAGGTAAAGAGGCCGACTTCTGGCCTTGTTGGCGCAAATGATGCAACCAAGCCGTCGAATCCGAAGTCTCATCTTTACGCTGAATGTTAAACGACGTATGTGCATGCACTCCATGTTTTTCACAGGGTACTTCTTGCACCTTTTCTTCAAAATCATGTAAAATTATATCGTCACCCAAGGAATTCGCAGGAAAAAACCCAAGCGCAGCTTTAGCCGTCAATAACTTTTGGTCTATGATTTCTTGTAGTAAGGTTTGGGCATCATTAAATAATTTACGCGCTTCCACGCCAACCGTCTCATTATCAAAAATACGCGGGTATTTCCCAGACAATTGCCACGTGGAGAAGAATGGTGTCCAATCAATGTATTTCGCGATTTCAGCCAAGGAATAATCTTGGAAGTATTTCACACCCAAAAATGATGGCTGATTTGCTTTAAATCCTGTCCAATCGATGCCGGATGGCTTTTGACGCGCCTGCGCAATTGATAAATAATTTTTCTCTTGTTGGCGCGCCGCATGCGACACCCGCAACTCCGCATATTCTTTTTTAATATCCGTAAAAATCTCTTGGGCTGTCAACTCACTTTGAAGCAAACGTCCCGCCACAGGTACAGACCGCGAAGCATCTAATACGTGAATCACGGGTCCACTGTAATGTGGATCAATTTTAACCGCCGTATGGATCCGTGAAGTAGTAGCTCCACCAATTAACAAAGGTATGGTAAATCCAAGGCGTTCCATCTCCTTCGCCACATACACCATCTCATCTAAAGAAGGTGTAATCAGACCTGAAAGACCAATTATATCAACTTGATGTTCTTTGGCAGCTGCTAAAATCTTTTCGCAGGATACCATCACGCCAATGTCGATTACTTCGTAATTATTACAAGCTAAGACAACACCAACAATATTTTTACCGA
This sequence comes from Spirosoma fluviale, assembly GCA_945883625.1. Taxonomy (GTDB): domain Bacteria; phylum Bacteroidota; class Bacteroidia; order Cytophagales; family Spirosomataceae; genus Aquirufa; species Aquirufa fluvialis_E. The sequence goes on along the minus strand of CAMCXW010000046.1, from coordinate 5,345 downwards.
TGTCATGGACGTCGCCTTTTACGGTAGCCATTAATATTTTACCCGCGGATGAACTTTCGCCTCCTTGTTTTTCAGCTTCGATGAAAGGTAATAAATAAGCAACGGCCTTTTTCATGACGCGTGCCGACTTCACCACTTGGGGTAAAAACATTTTTCCTTCGCCGAACAAATCACCGACCACATTCATGCCATCCATCAAAGGACCCTCGATTACTTGGATAGGCCGCTCAACCAATTGGCGCGCTTCCTCCACATCCTCATCAATAAATTCCGTCAAACCTCTAATCAATGCATGCTCAAGTCGCTTACTAACAGGTAATTGGCGCCATGCATCATCTACCACAGCTTCCTTCCCAACTGACTTAACTGTCTCAGCGAAATGAACTAGTTTCTCGGTAGCTTCGGCGTTACGATTTAACAAAACATCCTCGCACAAATCACGTAAAGATGGTTCAATTTGATCATAAACGCCTAATTGACTCGCATTTACAATCCCCATATCCATACCCGCCTTAATCGCATGGTATAAAAAAACGGTGTGCATCGCTTCGCGAACAGGTTCATTTCCGCGGAAAGAAAAAGAAATATTAGACACCCCACCCGATACTTTGGCGTGAGGTAAATTTGCTTTAATCCACTTAGTAGCCTTGATAAAATCATTTGCATAATTATTATGCTCATCAATTCCAGTAGCAACCGTTAAAATATTCGGATCAAAAATAATGTCTTGCGCAGGGAATTTGACAACATCAACCAAAATACGGTAGGCACGTGTACAAATCTCAATCCGTCGCTCGTACGAATCCGCTTGACCATCTTCGTCAAACGCCATAATCACGACAGATGCGCCATATTGCTTAACCTTATTCGCTAATTCAATAAATCGCTCTTCTCCTTCTTTCAGGGAAATCGAGTTAACAACTGACTTACCCTGCACGCATTTCAAACCAGCTTCAATCACCTCCCACTTAGAAGAATCAATCATGATCGGTAAACGCGCGATATCGGGTTCAGCCATTAATAAATTCAAAAACTGTGGCATCATTTTGACGCCATCGATCATCCCCTCATCCATGTTGATGTCCAAAATCTGAGCACCACCATCTACTTGTTCACGCGCCACGGCAATCGCTTCCTCAAAATTTTCTTCTCGAATTAAACGGGCAAATTTCTTAGAACCAGTCACGTTGCACCGTTCACCGATATTGACAAAGATAGTTGGCTCAAAAATTTCCAAAGGCTCCAAACCAGATAGCTTCTGATTTTTCGTATTGTCTGGAATAACATGGGGCTTATATTTAGCAGCTATTTCAGCAATTGCTTGAATATGGGCAGGCGTCGTTCCGCAACAACCTCCAATAATATTAACAAAACCATGTTGCATGAAATCCTCAATGACCTCCGCCATTTCCTCTGGCGATTCATCATATTCACCCATCTCATTCGGCAAACCTGCATTCGGGTGAGCCGATACAAAAAATGGGGATTTATCGTTTAGCGTTTTGATGTAAGGTCGCATCAAATCTGCCCCTAATGCGCAATTTAAGCCCACGGATAAAAGTGGCATGTGTGAAATTGAGGTTAAAAATGCCTCTGTCGTTTGACCTGAAAGCGTGCGTCCCGAAGCATCCGTAATCGTCCCAGAGACCATGACAGGCAAATAGGGTTTGGACGGATTTGCCTTGAAATAGTGATCAATCGCGAAAAGTGCTGCCTTCGCATTTAGTGTATCAAAGACGGTTTCTACCAATAATAAATCAGCACCACCGTCCACTAAACCACGTACTTGTTCTGTATAAGCTTCAACCAATTCATCAAAAGTAACGGCTCGAAACCCGGGATCGTTAACGTCCGGAGATAATGAAAGTGTCCGATTCGTCGGTCCGATTGAACCTGCGACATAACGTGGTTTTGCGGGATTTTGCGCTGTAAATTCATCCGCGGCTTCCCGCGCAATGCGTGCAGATTCAAAGTTTAATTCATACACCAATTCCTCCATGTGGTAATCGGCCATCGCAATGGAGGTACCCGAAAAGGTATTTGTTTCCGCGATATCCGCTCCTGCAGCAAAATATTTGGTATGTATTTCTTTGATTACATCTGGACGTGTGAGTGTCAAAAGGTCATTATTACCCTTTACCTCATGTGGAAAATCTTTGAATCGATCGCCACGATAATCAGCATCCGATAATTTGTATTCTTGAATCAAGGAACCCATTGCGCCGTCCAACACAAGAATCCGGTTGCGCAATTGTTCGTAAATTGATGGCTTCTGCATATGAGTGCAAAGATACCAAAATCAGAGGAATTGAAGCAAGAATTAAGCGCCTAGCAAGCCCATTTTTTTGATTTTTTCCAAATCTGCAGGACTATCAATCCCAATCGTTTCATATTCGGTTTGAATGGTCTGGATGACATAGCCTTTTTCTAGCCAACGTAATTGCTCTAAAGACTCCGCTAATTCTAGCGCTGAGGGCTTTAAAAGACTTAATTCACGCAATGTGTCAGCGCGATAGGCATATAAACCGATGTGCTTATAAAAGGGGTGATGGGCCAACCAATCTTCTTGCGCCACCCCGCGTAAAAACGGAATTGTTTGACGTGAAAAATATAAGGCATGACCTAACTCATTGATAACAACCTTAGGGGTATTGATTGAAAATAGGGTGTTTTCGTCCTCCACACGCTTAATTAAGGTCAAAATAGGCGCATTTGTGGCAAACCCAGCGGCCAATTCCGTAAGTTGGGCCGGCTCAATAAAAGGCTCATCCCCTTGAATATTAACAACATAATCAACAGGCTCCCCCAATTTCTCCATGACCTCAGCACAGCGATCCGTACCTGAAACATGATCCTCTCGCGTCATACATACTTCTGCCCCAAAAGCTAAGGCGGCTTGTTGGACCCGCACGTCGTCCGTCGCAATAATAATGCGATGCCAACCAACCACCGCGGATACGCGCTCAAATGTTCGCTCTATCATCGATTTACCTCCAATATCCACTAGAGGTTTACCCGGAAAGCGCGTAGATGCGTAACGGGCGGGAATCACGGCAATAACTTTTTTACCTTGCATCATGGGAATAGAAGCGGTTATGCTAAAATTTTCACCAAATTTGCACATAATTTGCGGGGAATCCGTGAGACAAAAGTGGAAAAAATACACACGCATACTTTTTCAGGAAATATATGGAGCACCGGATACTTCGGTGATGCCCAGCATCCTAAATGCTGGATTGAGACACGTGTTAATGAAACCTGCCAGTGGCATGAGGTAGATTTGATAGACTTTAGTACCCGCGAAATTCCATTTCCGGCGGAGGCCAACAAACCAAAAAGTTGGCTCACGGGCATTCAAAACATGGCTGTTTTCCTTTGTTTACATACGGGAAAAAATCCAGGAATTGAGGCAATTGAAGGATATGATTTAGCAACAGGCAGAAATGTCTATCGGGTTGAATTGACAAATTGGATCGCATTGGAGGGAATCTATTTACGCACCCAAAAGGGAGATATAAACTTGCAAACGGGGATTTATGAGACACAGAAATCAATAAAATGGCAAGGCGTTTCATTTGAATCTCCCCAGCATTTTGAGGAAAGTCAGCCGGGATTAGAGGCTTTTCAAAAGCTATTTGAGCAAAAATTTGGAGAAACGATTGCAAAAGGATTGGATTACTGGGAAGGTTCTGATAAGCTAATTTTTTCTTATTACCTTTACGCGCAGGGCTGGAAAAATCGATTGCGCATTTGCACGTTTGATTTCCAGACACTCCATGAAGAAACGCTAGCAGAAGGAGAAAAAATTGGCTTTCAAACGTTTCAAATCGTTAACGGACATTTGGTATACATACGAGATAAACATGAATTAGTGATCTATGCGGACATTTAAACTAATCTTTTTACTGGTTTTTGGATTCACACTTGCTACAAAGGCCACGTCACTTGACTCTTTAGGACTTAAAAAGGAAAGTAACAAAACGTACATCGTCTACAAAGTAGGATCCAAGCAGACATTGTTTTCTATATTAAAGAAATACAACCTTTCTTTAGCTGAGTTTAAGCAAGTAAATCCAGAAATTAGTATTCCAGTAAATTCGGGTGAAATTGTCTTTATCCCGGTCCATTATCTGGACGAGAGTACAAACACGCTTCTTTCTGTGGCTAAGCCAATTGAAAAAGTATCATTAGAAAAACCGAGCAACGCATCGGGCTTGCACATCGTTGCCGCAAAACAAAGTTTATTAACCGTTGCAAATCTCTACAAAGTCACGATGGCAGAATTGCGCAAATGGAATAACTTGACGACGGATGTATTAAAAGAAGGCCAACGCCTTCAAATCTCTGGACCTACAGCGGTGGATAAATCCACTTTAATGCCAAGCAAAACACCAGAAGCTGTCAATACCGAAGCTGATATTAGCAATAATGATGGCTTGCGAAAAACCATTGAAACGGGAATTGCCGAATTAATTGACGTACCAGACAATTCAGGTAAATACTTAGCCTTACATAAATCTGCTCCAATCGGCACATTAGTACTTGTCAAAAATTTAGCCAACAATCAGAGTATTTGGGTAAAGGTAATTGGTCGTTTACCGAGTTCAGATAATAAATTAATCATCAAATTATCTCCGAAAGCATTTGAACGATTAAATGCGATTGACAAACGTATCCGCACTGAAATCAGTTATTTAGTTCAATAATGGCCAAACGAAAAAGACCTATAACAGCTGGTAAGGTAGCATTCGAGATCCTATTTATTCTCTCCTACCCGTTTATTGCTGCATTTTCTGCAACCATAACTGTCTTTGTTTGGATACTTTCCTTACCCTCAAGGTTACTTGCATTTTTCGGCAATAAATAAGCGCCATGGAGCAGCATATCCAAAACCTCTTGGATTCCAAATATGCATTTTTCAATCATCCTCGTTTCATCGAGCATGACCCGATTCTAATACCACATGCATTTAGTCACCAACCAGACATTGAAATCATGGGATTTTGGGTGGCGATGTTGGCCTGGGGCCAACGAAAAACCATCATATCCAATGCAAACGAATTAATCCAATTGTTTGATGGTGCGCCACACGCGTTTATTATGGGCCATCAAGCGCATGATTTAAAACGTTTTGAAACCTTCAAGCATCGGACCTTTAATTACACAGATACCTTGTATTTTATCCGATTTTTTAATCGGCATTTTTCACAGCACACGAGCCTTGAAGCTGCGTTTAGTACGCAATACAATCCCGCAGAAATAACTGTTGAAGCTTCCATAAATCGCTTTTTTCACCATTTTTTTGATGATGAATTTGCGCCAAAGCGCACGCAAAAACATGTTTC
>CAMCXW010000045.1 GCA_945883625.1 Spirosoma fluviale | reverse complement strand
TTAACAAATCAAATTGAAGCGCATAAAAAAACGGTTAAATGGGCATTTCCCATTTGGCTATATGTTTCTCTTACTGGTGTGATTGTTTACCTTATGATATCTCCTTTTTATGTTTAAGCGAATTGCATTCTTCTTAATCGTTTTTTTTCTTTTCCAAATGGATGGATTTGCACAGTGTGCGATGTGTCGGACAACGGTGGAAAGTACGATTTCAAATGGTCGATCAAATATTGCGACAGGGTTAAATACGGGTATTTTGTATTTATTAACTGCACCCTACTTGCTCGTGGGTGTCATTGCATGGATGTGGTTTCGTCAGAGTAAAAAAGAACAGCAGGCACGTATCTCAAAATGGCAATTACGCCAAAAAGTCTCCCAACTATTAAGTAAGCAATCCTAATCCCAGATTGGGTATTGGGTTAATTTGATTGCCTGCCCAAAAAACTGTTTGGTTGACTGCTCAAAAGATTCTGTGTAATCAGATACATAAAATTGCCGACTCCCCATTACGCCTGTTGACAAAAGATCTTTTTCAACCAATAACTCTTTGATTGCTTCAGCTACAATAATCGAGGTGTCTATTACTTCTACGCTCCCTTGGTAATAATCTTCAATTTGTTTTTTGATTAATGGATAGTGTGTGCATCCCAGAATTAATCCGTCGATACCGGTTAGCGTTGGATTAGCCAAATACTCTTGAATAATTTGCTCTGAGATTCGATTGTTGAAAAACCCTTCTTCAATCATGGGTGCTAGTAGCGGCGTTGCAAGCGACTGTACTTGAATATTTTTGTCAAGCTCCGCCGCCTTGCGGGCGTAAATTCCAGAATTCACAGTTTGTTTGGTCCCGATAAGTCCCAGTTTTTTGTTTGCCCAATCCTGATCAATGTATTGAATGACTGGGTCGATGACATTCACAACAACGGCCTTCGTTCCCACATAGGCCTTCACTAAATCATAGGCCGCTGCAGAAGCTGAATTGCAGGCAATTAAAATCAGTTTACAGTTTTTTTCTAGAAGTAAATTGCAGATTTTGACAGAGTATGCTTGTATCGCCGTGGCTGATTTATCACCATAAGGTAAGTGCGCCGTATCCCCAAAATAAATGATGGGTTCTTTGGGCATGAGTTCGGTTATGGCATGAGCTAAGGTAAGTCCCCCAATTCCACTATCAAAAATTCCAATGGGTGCAGCGTTTGGCATAAGTCTAAAATAGAATGTAAATAACGGGAATTTGGTATTCTTTTCAAACCCACGCAACCATTTAGACATTTTTGCCATCTTTGCGGTCGGATTCATTAAATCACCAACATTGACAAACGTTTTACCTTCCCAAGCTAAAGAGATCGAATGGGTTCGATTATGCCAAAAGCAGGACCGAAAGGGGCAGTATGCTGTTTATCAGTATTATGCAGGTAGAATGATGGCGGTCTGTAGGCGCTATTTAGGCCAAAGCCCCGATGCCGAAGATGCCTTACAAGAAGGATTTATGAAAGTGTTTACGAAGATTGATCAGTTTACGGAGGGAAAAAGTTTTGAAGGGTGGATTCGCCGAATTATGGTCAATGAATCGCTGATGAAAATAAGAAAAAATGGCTCCATTTATTTAAAAGATATTGATGAGACATGGGATGTAGGTCAGCCGGCAGAAGCATTAATGCATTTGACCACACAAGAAATTGAAATGTTGATTGCCGATATGCCAGATGGGTATCGCACCATATTTAATCTGTATGCTATCGAAGGATATAGTCATCCGGAAATTAGTCAAATGTTACATATATCCGAGGGGACCTCGAAATCGCAATTATCGCGAGCAAGAGCATTACTTCAAACCAAAATGAAAAACGTAGCGGTATGAAAGATAAAAACAAATTTACCTGGGAACAGGTGGAAGCCCAATGGCGTGGCCAACTTAAACAGCAAGAGGAGCCTGTGCCAGCCTTTAATTGGGATCAATTGGATGCGTCAAATTCACGGCCAATCATACCGTTATGGCGTAGGGTAACTCAGAGCCCATGGGCATGGGCGGCGGTGCTTGGTTTGTCGATTGGGTTGAATTGGCAAAATGTAGAAACTGCTCAAACCGTGTTACCAACGGTTGCTGTCACTCAAAAGCAGATGGAAGAACCGTCTGAGCAGTTGATTTCGAAACAAGATGCCCCTAAAGTGCGTGCGCAAATGATCGAGTCTATTGGCATAGCTACTAAACCAGCTGACATCTCACCCGTAGCCGTAGAAGAAATCGCCGTGGCGAAAACGGTGGATTTACCAAAAGCAGTTGAATCGAAAGATGAAGAAGAAGTGGTACTCGTACGCATAGACATTGACCCCATTGAAGAAAAGAAGGCAATGCTTGTTCAAGAGACCTTTGAAAAGCCGGTGAAAAGAAAGCGAAATTTACTGGGGCAAATTTTCCGTCAAGTAATTTCGGGCGAGCCTGGTGGCTGGCGTGAGATAGCCAATTCAAATGATAAATTAAGTGACGGAATTCACCAAGTGGCTAATACCGTAATCCGAACAGAACAATCCGTAAAACAAACATTACAAATTCAATAAATATGAAAAACCTACTACTAATGACGTGCCTATTGGTTAGCCAAGTGCTTTGGGCAAAAAACACAAATGATAGCTTATTACTTAAGATTGATAAGCGCGACCAAAAAATCATAGGCGCAAATAAAGATTCTAAAAAGACCTTGCGGGAAGAGCTTGAAGGTGTCTTTGAGAAAAAGGGCTTAGTGCTGACGGATAGTTTGTGGCAACAAATTAGAACAGTCATTCGAACTGATTCGGAGGGCGATAGCAGCTTAACGATGCAAATCGGAAATAGTAAAGTTAAAATTGGTATTATAAAATCTGGTGCGACCTATAATGGTCTACAAAAAACTTTTAAGATGACGTATCCGAAAGATCAAAATACCTTCACGGTGAAAAAAGACAGCTTAGGTAAGTCGATTGTTATCAAAAGTGATGGCAAAGAGGAAGTACGTGTGGGTTGGAATGGGATTCATGTGAAAGATGGGAAGGAAGAGGTCCACGTGGATTGGAATGGTGTACATGTGAAGGAACCCAATGGGGAAGAAACAAAAGTGATTTGGGGGAGAGATTCAACCAAAACACAATCAAAAGATAAAAAATCCAATTTGTATCAACGAAAGAGATTTAATGTCTACATAGGACTCAATGGCCTAACTGGAAAAATGCCTGAGAATGTAATAGCCATTTATCCTAGTCCCTACTTAAATTCTGATCCAGAATTAAAACCACTAGGTTCAAGATTTGTGAGTTTAGATTTTACACATGCGGCAACGATAGCTCGCGGCAAAAATAGTGCGTTTAAATTAGGCTATGGTTTTTCATTTGATTGGTACAACTTCATGTTTGATCACAATCGGGTAGTTACCAAGGCAACATCCGCTACGAATTTCCAGCCGATAATTGACACGAGAGGAGACGAGGTAGCGTTGAAAAAAAATAAATTGACAGTATCTTATATTACGCTTCCGATTGTGCCGCATGTTGTATTTAGTAAACAATCTGCCATTAAAATGATTGGATTGGGAGGATATGTTAGTTACCGATTGGATAGTTGGACCAAAACTATTGAAGAAAAGAGTGATGACTTAACGAGAATTGGATCTAATTTCAATCTAAATCAAGTAAGATATGGCGTAAAAGCAGAAGTGGCGTTACGAAATGTAGGTGAGTTATTCTTTAATTATGATTTAGCACCACTATTTCAGAAAGGAATGGGTCCGGAATTAACTGCATTTAGCTTCGGATTTAAACTATAATTAAAATTTATCACATTTTTTTTGACGAGAGTTTTGCGGAAATCAAAAAAGGAGCTACTTTTGCGAACTATTTCAGTTAAACGTTCTACTGGAATGCAGAATTTTGGGGATATACCAGAGCGGCCAAATGGGGCAGACTGTAAATCTGCTGGTGAATGCCTACGGTGGTTCGAATCCATCTGTCCCCACATTCTTTTATGATTTAGGTTCTTTTTACAGGAGAATTTATCAGCGGGAGTAGCTCATTTGGTAGAGCGATAGCCTTCCAAGCTATAGGTGGCGGGTTCGAGCCCCGTCTCCCGCTCGAATGAAAATGTTGCTTAGGAGAATTCCCCCTGAGTGATATTTTTATTTTGTTAGACCAAAAGAGGTTTAATTGTGGCCGCAGGGTAATTGGCCTTTGTAGCTCAGTGGTAGAGCACTTCCTTGGTAAGGAAGAGGTCGGCAGTTCAATCCTGCTCAAAGGCTCTAACACTCATTACTTGAAAGAGTAATTATTGGAATTTGTAACATTTGAATTTTTTATAAACTAATTAAGAACTAAATAATCATGGCAAAAGAGAATTTTGACCGAAGTAAACCCCACGTTAACATTGGTACAATTGGCCACGTTGACCACGGTAAAACAACTTTAACAGCTGCTATCACTAAAGTTCTTTCTGAAAAAGGTCTTGCTGAGAAGAAAGATTTCTCTTCCATTGACTCTGCTCCAGAAGAAAAAGAGCGTGGTATCACGATTAACACAGCGCACGTAGAGTATTCTACTTCTGCGCGTCACTATGCACACGTTGACTGTCCAGGTCACGCGGATTACGTGAAGAACATGGTAACGGGTGCTGCACAAATGGACGGTGCTATCTTGGTAGTTGCTGCTACAGATGGTCCAATGCCACAAACACGTGAGCACATCCTTTTGGCTCGCCAAGTTGGTGTACCTCAATTGGTTGTTTTCATGAACAAAGTGGACATGGTAGACGATCCAGAATTATTAGAATTAGTTGAAATGGAGATCCGTGAGCTTCTTTCATTCTACGAATTCGATGGTGATAACATTCCCGTAATCCAAGGATCTGCATTAGGTGGATTGAACGGAGATGCTAAGTGGGTAGCTACGATCGATGCGTTAATGGATGCAGTTGATTCTTGGATTCCACTTCCTAAGCGTGATGTTGAAAAGGCATTCTTGATGCCAGTTGAAGATGTATTCTCGATCACAGGTCGTGGTACAGTAGCAACAGGTAAAATCGAGACTGGTGTTATTAACTCAGGTGAGGCAGTTGATATCTTAGGTATGGGAGCTGAAAACTTGAAATCAGTAGTAACTGGTGTTGAGATGTTCCGTAAGATTTTAGATCGTGGTGAAGCTGGTGATAACGTAGGTTTATTGTTACGTGGTATTGAGAAATCTGATATCCGTCGTGGTATGGTTATCTGTAAGCCAGGTTCAGTGAAGCCTCACACGAAGTTCAAGGCTGAGGTTTATATCTTGTCAAAAGAAGAAGGTGGACGTCACACTCCATTCTTTAATAAATACCGTCCACAATTCTACTTCCGTACGACAGACGTAACAGGTGAAATTACTTTACCTGCAGGAGTTGAAATGTGTATGCCTGGTGATAACTTAACAATTGATGTTACGTTATTGAACAAGGTAGCTATGGATAAAGGTTTACGTTTCGCGATTCGTGAAGGTGGCCGTACAGTAGGTGCTGGTCAGGTAACTGAAATCTTAGACTAATTTTTTAGTAGTTTTTGTGAAAAGAGCGGTCAGTGGCCGCTCTTTTTTTTTGTATACTTGTAAACCGAAAAGCTAAGCCTTCGCTTTTGGCTTAGCTTTGGCAAACCTTAAAGGTTTGCCAAAGCTTGCGTAAGGCTTGAACGATTTTAATTTAACCTATTTTGTCTCATGAAAAAATTACTACTTATTTTAGCAGTTTGTTTATTTGCCTTTCAGTCGTACAGTCAGGAATATTATGAAATCAGAACGTATCATATGAAATTCAGGGGAAATGCAAATCTCTTAGAAAGTTACTTAGCTAAATCATTTATCCCAGCAATGAATGCGTATGGTGTTTCAAAAATTGGCGTATTTAAAGATCTTGGCAAACCTGAACCGGCTATTATTGTCGTTACGATTCCATTTAAATCTTTGTTGGCCTACGCCGGATATAAAGAGGCATTGGAGAAAGATGCCAACTACCAAGCTTCGGCGCGCGCATATTTCGATCAAGTGGGGCCAGATAAACCATTGTATGAAAAAATATCTACTTTGTTAGCCAAAGGCTTTGCGGGACATCCTGTGATGAAGTTACCCCAAACAAATCCTGGGAGAATCTATGAATGGCGGACCTATGAAGCCTATAATGAAGATGCGCTAAAGCGTAAAATTGCCATGTTTAACCAAGATGAACTTGCTATTTTTGATAAAGTAGGCCTTCATAATGTGTTTTTTGGGGAAGTATTGGCTGGCGAAAACACACCTTGTTTGAGTTATATGGTCTCATTTGAGAACATGCCTGAGCGTGATGCAAATTGGGCTAAATTCGGAGCAGATCCGGATTGGAAACGCATTAGTAGTGACCCACGCTATGCAAATAGTCATTCGAAGACGGTGCGCAGATTTTTAGAGCCGACAAGCTATTCGCAGTGGTAAAAAATCAATAATACGTATCGAGGTTTGTTAGTTAGGTTTTTTTATCTAAATTTGCAATCCTTTCTACGGGCATAGTATAATGGTAGTATGCAGGTCTCCAAAACCTTTGGTCAGGGTTCGAATCCTTGTGCCCGTGCAATTGAAATTTAAATAACCGATAATCGGCAATATATGAGCAGTTTTACATCATTGATTAAGGAATCTTGGACGGAAGTGACCGAACAAGTCACTTGGCCAAAATTCACAGAACTTCAATCGAGTTCAGTATTGGTATTAGTTGCCTCTTTGATTTTTGCCTTGTTGGTAGGAGTCGTAGATTTGGCATTTAAATCTGGTTTGGATTTATTTTATACCTCATTTTAATAAATAGATTGATCCATGGCAGAGACTAAATGGTATGTGTTGAGAGCAATCTCAGGACAAGAAAAGAAGGTAAAGACCTATATTGAGAATGAATTAGCACGTCAAGGTGTGTCTGATTCAGTCCCTCAGATATTGATTCCCACCGAAAAAATCTATGAAATCCGTAAAGGCAAAAAAGTAATTCGGGAGAAGAACTTGTTCCCAGGATATATCATGGTGGAAGCAGACCTTGCTGGCGAGGTTAGTCACATTTTAACTTCAACACCAAGTGTTATAGGCTTCTTGCAAACAAGTAATGAAGAGATTGAAGAGACTAAGATTGAGGGGGGAAAGACAAAAAAAGTCAAGGTGATCGTCAAAAAACCAATGCCAATTAACCAAGCAGAGGTTAATCGTATTTTAGGTAAAGTGGATGAATCAGCAGCGCTTGAGGAATATGCATCCATCAGTTTCATCAAAGGAGAAACTGTTCGCGTTATTGATGGCCCATTTGCGACATTTGAAGGTACGGTAGAAGAAATCCATGAGAATAGTAAGAAACTATCTGTTATGGTTAAAATCTTTGGACGTAATACGCCTTTGGAATTAAATTACGCACAGGTAGAGAAGTAAGATACGTCGACAATTAAACTTAGACCCCTGGTATCCAGGGGTTTTTTTTAGTACGCTAGGCAATCGCATGATCAGTCAAATCAAATTAGTTACGTATTTAATTGAGCTAAACGAAGCAATTCTTTTCTATCCAAAATTGAGGCGCTTTTACAAGAAGCATTTACCTGAGGATCCAAAGATATTTGATGTAGGTGCCAACAAAGGGCAATCGGCAGACTTCTTTTTTGCAATTCGTCCAAAAGCGAAAATTACTTCATTTGAGCCCAATCCCAGTTTATTTACTTTTTTGACTAAAAAGTATGAAGGAAAATCAAACCTCACACTTGTAAATAAAGGCATTTCAAATGCCAAACAACTACTCCCCTTTTACATCAATCAATTGGATTTAACGTCTTCCTTTGAACCACTAAATCCAACTAGCAAATATTTAGCACAAAAGGCACATATATTAGGCGTAAAGACATCAGATATCATCCGAGAGACCATTGAAATTGAAACAATTACTTTACGCGACTACATCAAATCACAAGGAATAACTCACATTGATTTATTGAAAATTGACACTGAGGGCCACGAATTAAAATGTCTGACTGGTTTATTTCCTATCACCAACTGTCAAATTGATCGAATTCAAATTGAAAACCACCAAGACGATATGTATCAAACACTAGACTCTTTTGAATCTATTGAGTCGGTTTTAGTCGAAAATGGATACCAAATTGAAGTTTCTATAAAGCATGGTTTTGGCGATTTCTATGAAATGATTTTCAAAAAATCATAGACTAACAAAATTTTCTTAGTTCACTTGTTTGCATACTACGTATATTTCCTTAATTTTGCAGTCCGTTTAAAAAGCGGCAATCTCTGTTTTGAAAATTTCAGGAGGAGATTGGGCTCAGATGTCTTGTTACACGGAAGAGTCACCCGGAGGAGAATCAGATAAGGAAGCTTCCACCCTTATTGGCAGATAAACCTCTAATTCACTAAATAAACGATGTTTTAACATGGCAAAAGAAATAGCTGGCTACGTAAAGCTTCAATGCAAAGGTGGCCAAGCCAATCCTTCACCACCCATCGGTCCTGCATTAGGTTCGAAAGGATTAAATATCATGGAGTTCTGTAAGCAATTCAATGCGAGAACTCAAGATAAAAACGGCGTAGTATTGCCGGTCCTAATTACTTATTTCGCGGACAAATCGTTTGAATTCGTTGTAAAAACACCTCCAGCGCCAATTTTGTTATTGGAAGCTGCAAAGGTAAAATCTGGTTCAGCTCAACCTAATTTGAAAAAAGTAGGTTCTGTAACTTGGGATCAAGTGCGCGTTATCGCGGAAACGAAGATGCCAGATTTAAACTGTTTTACAGTCGAAGCGGCAATGAGTATGATTGCTGGAACGGCCAGATCAATGGGTATTACTGTTTCTGGTGATAAACCGTTCTGATTTAATCGTCAGAAATAAACATTTTAATTAAAAGGTAATGGCAAAACTTACGAAGAAAATAAAGGAAGCCCTTTCTAAATACGATGCAACGCAAGCGTATTCGCTTGAAAAAGCTGCGGAGATTTTGAAAGAAATTTCTTATACTAAATTCGATGCCTCAGTGGATATTGATGTTCGCTTAGGAGTAGACCCCCGCAAAGCGGACCAAATGGTTCGTGGTGTGGTTGCCCTACCTCATGGAACTGGTAAAGACGTACGTGTACTCGTATTGTGTTCTCCAGATAAAGTAGAGGAAGCAAAAGCAGCCGGCGCAGATCACGTTGGATTGGATGATTACATTGCAAAAATCGAGAGCGGCTGGACCGATATCGACGTAATCATTACAATGCCTACCGTGATGGCGAAATTAGGCCGTTTGGGACGTGTGTTAGGACCTCGCGGTCTGATGCCTAATCCAAAGTCAGGTACTGTAACTTTGGAAGTAGGAAAAGCAGTTAACGAAGTAAAAGCAGGTAAAATCGACTTTAAAGTTGACAAAACCGGTATCATCCATACCTCAATTGGTAAGGTGTCTTTCGGAGCTGATAAAATTGTAGATAACGCTTTAGAAGTAATCAACACGTTGATTAAACTAAAGCCATCTTCTGCAAAAGGAACTTATGTAAAATCGATCAACTTATCTTCGACGATGTCTCCGGGCATTATCATCGATAAGGGAACTGTAGCCGGATTGTAATCATGACAAGAGAAGAAAAAAATCAGATTATTGATGAGTTGGGCGAAAAGTTCGCAACAACTCCGTACTTCTACATTGCAAGTACAGCCGGTTTAACTGTAGCTGAAGCGACAGAATTTCGTCGTATGTGTTTCGCGAAGGGTTTAGAATATAAAATCTTCAAAAATACATTAATTGCGAAAGCCTTAGCTAAGACAGGGACCGATTACACACCTTTCGACGCTGAAGTCTTGACAGGAATGTCTGGAATTATCTTCTCACCAGAAGATGCTAAAGTTCCAGCTAAATTGATCAAAGATTTCAAAAAAGCAGCAGGAAAGGGTAAAATTACATTCAAAGGAGCTTCAATCGAAGGCGGCTTGTATATTGGTGAAGACCAATTAGTAGCCTTAGAAAACATCAAATCGAAAAACGAGATGATTGGCGAAGTGATTGGTTTATTACAATCGCCTGCTAAAAATGTTATTTCAGCATTACTTAGCGGTGAGAAAAAATTAGCTGGTCTAGTGAAGACATTGTCTGAGCGTCCTGAATAATTTTAAAACGTTTTACCGGAGCGTAGCTCCAACACATAATTAATTCGTAACAATTAAAAATTCAAAAAAATGGCAGATTTAAAAGCATTCGCTGAGCAATTAGTGAATTTAACTGTAAAAGAAGTAAATGAATTAGCTACTATCCTTAAGGATGAGTACGGTATCGAACCAGCTGCTGCTGGTGCTGTTATGGTTGCAGGTCCTGCAGCTGGTGGCGCTGACGGTGGAGACGCTGCTGCTGAGAAAACATCTTTTGATGTTATCTTAAAGGCTTGTGGTCCTAACAAATTAGCTATCGTTAAATTAGTGAAAGACTTAACTGGCTTAGGGTTGAAAGAAGCTAAAGACGTAGTTGACGCTGCTCCAAAAGCAGTTAAAGAAGGCGTTTCTAAAGACGAAGCTGAAGGTTTGAAAAAATCTTTAGAAGAGGCTGGAGCTGAAGTTGAAGTTAAGTAATCAATTACTTGATTTATAAAAAAAGGGAATGGCAACATTCCCTTTTTTTTGCTTTATTTGAACTGTAATTGCCCTTTTATCCATGCATGATTTAATCCGACTCCTTCCAGATGCCATAGCAAATCAGATTGCGGCCGGAGAAGTCGTGCAAAGACCCGCTTCTGTCGCCAAAGAACTCATGGAAAACTCCATAGACGCCGGAGCAACCCAAATCCAACTCATCATTAAGGATGCCGGAAAAGGTATCGTACAAGTCATCGATAACGGTTCTGGCATGTCAGAAACCGATGCACGCATGTGTTTCGAACGCCACGCTACATCCAAAATCAGAAAAGCAGAAGACCTATTCCGCATTAAAACCATGGGGTTCCGTGGCGAAGCCATGGCATCCATCGCTTCTGTATCGCAAGTCGAACTTAAAACCCGACGCCCCAGCGACGAACTCGGCACCCACATCAAAATTGATGGTTCAGTCTTCAAAGCACAAGAAAACATTCAATCCCCAATAGGAACATCCATTGCCGTCAAAAACTTGTTTTACAACATTCCAGCACGACGCAATTTTCTAAAATCTAACCCCGTTGAAATCCGACATATATTAGACGAATTCCAACGAATCGCCCTAGCTCACCCCGAAGTTTCCTTTTCCTTCATCCAAAACGAACAAGAAACCTATGCACTGCCTGCCGAAAAACTAGGGAAACGGATTGTTGACCTTTTCGGTAAAAGCTACCGCGAACAACTTGCATCCTGCGAAGAAAATACCAATTATGTATCCATAAAAGGCTACGTAGGAAAACCCGAACATGCGAAAAAAACACGTGGAGAACAATTCTTCTTCGTAAACGATCGATTCATCAAGAATTCATATCTGAATCACGCCGTCATGAGCGCTTACGAACGCTTATTGCCGGATGGAGCTTTCCCCTTCTATGTGTTGTTTCTAAGTATCGATCCCCAGCACATTGACATCAATGTACACCCAACAAAAACGGAGATTAAATTCGACGACGAACGATCAATTTATGCAATCATTCAAGCAGCCGTTCGAAAAACACTATCAATCCACAACCTAATTCCCTCATTAGACTTCGAAAACAATGTGAATTTCAACAGCCCCATTCGAACTGATAGTCGAGGGCAAGAACCTCAATCTGCTTATACCGAATCCCATAAACCAAAAGAAGCGCACGATGCCTGGAAAAAACTATATGAAGGGCTTCAAAACAATATTGACGCCTTTGAACAACAAGCTCCAGCCAAACAAGCCAATTTATTTGCAAGTGGAATTAATTCATTCCATGACTCCACAACGATTCAAAGCAAAGCAAATGCTTGGGAACGCGGCGCTGAAATCAACAGTAAACTGCAATACATTCAAGTATTGAATAAGTATATAATTGTTAGCATGTCCAATGGCGCATTGGTCATCGACCAGAAACGTGCCTACCAACGGATTATGTACGATCAATTCATGGAGAATTTGAATCGAAAGAATGGGGCGTCCCAACAAGTCCTCTTCCCACAGCTGATGACTATCAACCCTGCCGACCAGGTACTCTTGGCTGAAATAAGTGTAGAAATTAATGATTTGGGCTTCCGTTTAGAAAGCAATGAAAATGGACAAGTACAAATTGTAGGTGTGCCCACCGAAATTGGCGATGAAGATGGCCAATCAATCCTAGAAGGTATTTTGGAACAAATTAAGCATGCAGCTACTGACTTAGGTGTCAAACGAAGTGAAAAAATTGCACAAACTATGGCCAATCGATCTGCCATTCGATTTCAACAACGTGCACTAAATCAAGAGGAAACTAGGTCGCTGATTGAACAGATATTCGCGAGCACAAATCCGAACTTCTCGCCTAATGGAGAAAAGATAAGTCAAATGATGCCAATGGAGTCTTTTGAAGGCTTATTTAGCTAACTCAACCGCACGATCACGCGCAGCGTAAATACCCTGTTGAAGGCCTTCCCCCACAAACTTTTCCTGAAATACACGTAATGCAGCTTCAGTGGTACCTCCTTTGGACGCCACCGCTTGAATCAGCTCATCTAACGTTTTATCACTAGTTTGCATCAAATGGTATGACCCTAACATCGTTTGCTTCACTAATAAAGAAGACATCGCCGGATCAAAACCCATGGCCACACCTGCATCAATCATCGATTTAATTAAATAGAAAAAATAAGCTGGTCCACTACCACTCAAGCCAGTAACGGCATCTAGCAATTTTTCATCTTCCAAAAACACCGCACGGCCAGTAGAATTAATTAGATTTTCAACTTTTCGAATATCCGCAAGGCCAACCTGCTCCGCCGCAGCAAAAGCGGTCATACCCATACCTAAAAGCGCCGGCGTGTTCGGCATAGCACGAATCACCAAATCATGCGCTAGGCTTGACTGAATTTGCGCAATTGGAATTCCAGCCATGATCGATAATACCACTTGACTCTTCTTGATGTATGATTTCAAATCAAACGAAACAGCAAGATAATCTTGAGGCTTAACCGATAAAATAATCAAATCAGCCTGCGAAATCTTACTCGAAATTGTGTCAACCACAATACCCGATTTCTGCTCTTGCAACTGTACACCCCGCTCTTGGTTTTTCTCCACTAAGAGCAAATCTGCCTTTTGTACCAAATTGTATTGAATAAAGGAATTAGCAAATGCCATTCCCATATTTCCACAGCCAATGATCGCTACTTTCATATTTATTTTCCGCTAAACAAATTTTCTAAATATTGATTCAGTGTCTCACCACGAAGGCCTTTGGCAATAATCTTACCCTGTGGGTCCAATAAAAAGGTCATCGGAATCGATGAAACCTGATACGCTTGAGCAGCCACCGAATTCCAATACTGCAAATCTGAGACATGTTTCCAAGTTAGTTGGTCCACTTCAATCGCCTTCAACCAAGCTTGTCGGTCCTTATCCAAACTCACACCATAAATTTCAAAACCTTTATCCTTATACTTGGCGTATGTTTTGATAACATTGGGGTTTTCGCGCCGACAAGGTCCACACCAACTTGCCCAAAAATCAATCAATACATATTTTCCGCGCAAAGAAGATAATGGCAAAACAGCCCCTTCGGGGGTATTTAGAGCAATTTCTGGGGCATCAGACCCCTCTGCAGCGCCTTTTAATCGAATCAAATTTTCAAGAAATGGCTTTACCTGTGGATGATTGGGGCGGGCTTGTGCAAAACGAGCACCAATTTCTTCTAACGTAGCTAATTCTGTTTCTGCAGGTAAAAAATTAGTCGCCCACAAGGCTACCAAATTTGTACCCATCTGAGGGATTAATGACTTGATTTGAGTGAATTGCTCTTGCTGTGCTTGTTCAAAAGCTGCTTGAATGCGTGCCTGATCTTTCGGATTTTTCTGAAATTCAGCATTCCAAACGGCCACGCGCTTCTGCAAATTTGATGACAATTCAAGAATTTGATTCATAAACTGAATGTTAGGCGTATTGCCTAGGACACTGAATGCCCCACTCTTTTCTGGCGTATTAATTCCTTCCGCTTGAACACTAATTTTCTCTCCCCCTTCCAAGATTAAAAGAACCTTCTGTGGATTAGCTATGTCAAAGAAATTAACCAAATAAAATCCACCTTGATCCAACACTTTTCCTTTAAATACAACTTCTTTTTTAGCATTCGGAAGCATGGAGTCTATTTTTACAGCCTGTCCTCTTCCATTAATAAACTCTAGAAATATGCGTTTCGACGGTACTACTTGAGTTGCTTGAACACGTACTTCAAAATCTTGAGCAAACGCTGCCCATGGACCTACAAACAAGAGAAATAAAAGTATCTTTTTCATATTAGTTTTGATTTAGCGCTTCAGCAACCAACTGATTAACACGTTTCGGATCCGCAGTACCTTTCGATCGTTTCATGACTTCCCCAATAAACAGTGCGAGTAAGCCTTTCTTCCCTTGGCGATATTCGTTGACCTTTTCAGGATAAGCCGCTAAAGCCGCTTCAACAAAGGCGGGAAGCTCATCCGCATTTGATTGCACTATCCAACCTTGTTGTTCCACTAGGGCACTTGGTGCTAATGCAGGTGATTGCAAGCACAACGGAAACAATTGTTGGGCTGCCAAATTATGTGTTATGGTTCCCTTTTCAATTAGCTCAATTAATTCAGCCAATGTCGCTGGAGCCAACTCAAATTGCTCAATTGTTTTCCCTGAATCATTTAAGTGAGATTTAACGGGTCCCATAAGCCAGTTGGCCACCGATTTATACGCCTTCGTATTTTTAGTCGTTTCAACAAAATACAAAGCCATTTCACGCGTTTCGGCTAGGAAGTGAGCATCGTAGGCTGATAGGTGGTAGGTATTAATCAATTGTAATTCTTGCTCCCAAGGTAACAGGGGCATGTTTGATTTTATATCGGCAATCCATTTATCTGAAATTTCCAAAGGCGCCAAATCTGGTTCCGGAAAATAGCGGTAGTCATTCATGGTTTCTTTAACACGCATGCTAGCTGTTTTGCCTGTATGCGCATCAAAAGTCCGCGTTTCTTGCACCAACTTTTCCCCAGCGAGTAACGCAGCTTCTTGTCGGCGACATTCATATTCAATTGCTCGTTGAATATTACGCAACGAATTCATGTTTTTGATTTCGACCTTGGTACCTAAGGTTTGTGAACCAATTGGACGAAGGGAGATATTTACGTCTGCACGCAAGGATCCTTCTTCCATATTACCATCACAGATTCCAAGGTAGCGAACCAATTTTCGCACTTCTGAAATCATGGCAAAAGCTTCTTCGGCAGAATGAATAGCGGGCTCGGTAACCATTTCGATAAGCGGAGTGCCTGCTCGGTTGAAGTCAATAAAACTAAAAGGGTTATCTCCTTCATGTAGCGATTTACCTGCATCCTCTTCTAAATGGATGTGGTGAAAAGGCAAACGCTTTGGACCAGCAGCTAAATGTACTTGAATGGAACCACCCATGCAGATGGGTGTTTTGTCTTGGGTAATTTGGTATCCTTTGGGAAGATCGGGGTAGAAATAATTTTTACGATCGAAGTTTTGCCAACGGGTTATTTCGCAACCGAGGGCAATACCCATTTTTATTGCAAATTCCACTGCCTTTTTATTTAGGTGTGGAAGTGTTCCTGGGTGACCTAGGGTAATTGGTGAAATTAGGGTATTTGCTTCTTGTCCAAACAATACACGATCGCTAGCAAATATTTTAGAATTTGTTTGAAGCTGGGCATGAATTTCAAGCCCTATGACCGGTTCGTAAACAGTAGATTGATATGTACTCACTAAATAAAGATCTTAAACGATGCAAAACATCATAAAGATACAAAAACCTGCGTGTTATAAAGCGCTAGGATTTGATTTTACAGGTACAGGCTGATTTGTGTTTGAAATTAATCCAATACGCATAAGCGACAGATACGCCTAATAATGCACCAAAAATCCATTCATCAGATTGTTGGCCTACAAAAATATCAATTAACTTAATAAACAATCCGATACCTAAAAAGACCAATGGCCAAACATTTCGATGCAAGAGGTAGTCGGCAATAAGCAAATAGGCTGCCAACGCAAAACTACTTGCCACTAAGACCCACTCCACGACAGGACCGAAAGCGTAGGTCCCAATAAAATAGGGAGCAAAAAAAAGAACAAAAGGCATCGCCAAACAATGTATGGCACACGCAAAAGAAAGGAATAATCCTAACTTTTCGAGCGGCATAAACTGTTTGACGGGCTTTTGTTTAGACATATTGCTAATTATTTAATAGTTACCGGAAACGTGACATCTACATCCGTAGATCCACCTTCTTCATTTCCAGTTTTAACGGCTTTACCATTAACAGGAGGCTGATGTTTAAGAATTACGTTGAACTTGCCAGTTCCAGCAGCAAATTGCGATTTAACTTCAGAACGCAAACCAATGGGCATTCCTTTTTTATCTAAATCTTTGATCTGGACACTCAATAAGCCTAGTGGATTAGATTTAAATACAAACAAATGTACGTCTCCTTCTTCCTCAACCTCTTCAGAAATATCAAATGCTGGCTTCTTGGTTTCATCAAGTAATGATACCTTCATTTCATATGTGGTATTTTTGTCTAACTCAATTGGATCTACCGAATCCATGACACCATCACCTTGTGTGTCTTTCCAAAAAAATGATTTAGTGGGAAGTGAAGAATTAGTTACTGGCTTGAATTCCAATTTGACGGTAGTAATTAATTCATTGTCATCTTCTGGCTCAACTTCTTCCTTTGAACAGCTTGTAGAAATAGCTAATAAAGCCAAAAATGTAATAATGTGTTTCATGGGTAAATTTAGTTTAATTGTAAAGGATGATACAAGTTAAACATTTTGCAAATATGCAACATTGTTGCAAATTAAACAAGTAGATAAACGGGCAAATTTAGAAGATGAAAAAAAAAGTCAGTCATTAGTCGCTAGTGGTCAGTAATCAGTGGTCAGTAATCAGTGGACAGTCGCTAGTCGTCAGTCCGGAGGGAATTAGTCCGAAGGGAACATAGTGCTCTTACTTCTTAAATCCTAAATCTCAACTCTTACCTCTTACCTCATACCTCTCACATTACACTTCTCCTTCGGACTCATTCC
>CAMCXW010000044.1 GCA_945883625.1 Spirosoma fluviale | reverse complement strand
AACAAAAATACGACAAGTTATTTAACAGGCAAAGGTATTTATTGCGCATTTGAGAAATAAATTATTTTAAGGTCATTTGTTCCCGATGAAATGTAGGCAATGAGACACTGATTTGGTAAATTTGAAAACTTGTTGGCGTTGCAATCAGTTTAAATGCTAGTTAATTACTTAATTTGAGTTTCCATGAAATCATTTTCGATTCCTTCACTTTTCAAAAGTAATCTTATTGGTCGAATTAAAGAGGTTCGTCGACAACGTGATAAATTGAAACGAGACTTTAGCCCTTCAAAGTTAGATTTCGGGCCGATAGAGGTTCATCTTTCCCGTCATTTTGGATTTTGCTATGGGGTAGAAAATGCCGTCGAAACAGCCTACCGAATTATTGAAGAAAATCCAGATAAGCGTATTTTTTTACTTTCTGAAATGATTCATAATCCAGCGGTTAACGCCGATTTATTTGATAGAGGCGTACGATTTTTGCAGGACACGAAGGGGTTGCCACTTGTTCCATTTTCTGAGCTGAATGCAGCTGATATTGTGATAGTTCCAGCTTTTGGGACTACACTAGAAACACAACAAAGACTACAATTACAAGGAATTGATACGTATGCGTATGATACCACCTGCCCGTTTGTGGAAAAAGTTTGGAATCGGGCGGACGCAATTGGTAAAAATAATTACACGGTTATCGTTCATGGTAAACCAAGCCATGAAGAAACAAAAGCGACTTTCTCGCATTCGAAAGCAATTACGCCTACTTTAGTAATTAAGGATTTATCACAAGCCAAATTACTTGCTAATTATATACGCAAGGAAGGTGATGCAGATGAATTTTACGATATGTTTGATGGTCAATATTCTGTAGGGTTTAACCCCGATACTGATTTAGTTCGAATCGGGGTTGTTAATCAAACCACGATGCTCGCAACAGACACGCAAGAAATAGGTGAATATTTACGCGACGTATTAGTCGAGTTCTACCAATTAAGTCCAGATCAAGTTACTGAGCATTTTGCTGATACACGCGATACGTTATGTTATGCCACAAATGACAATCAAAGCGCGACCTACGGATTACTTGAAGTGGAAGCCGATTTTGCGCTAGTTGCAGGGGGGTATAATTCTTCAAATACGGCACATTTAGTTGACCTATGTGCCGAAAAATTACCCACTTATTTTATAAAATCTGCAGATCAACTCGTTTCCAATCGAGAGGTAATTCATTTTAATAATCGGAAAAAAGCAGAAGTGAATTCGGTGGATTACATTCCAAAAAAAGAAAAAATCGTCGTTTTGTTAACTTGCGGAGCCTCGTGCCCTGATGCAGTAATCGAGGAGATTCTCCGGAAATTAGTTTCTTTTTTCCCAAGTTCTGTTTCTCCAGATGATGTGGTCGAAGCGTGGGAAGCTACTTTAAAAAGTAGCTAAAATCTTATTTACCGCAGGGAGGTAGCCTTCTCCAAACAAATTCACATGCACCATAAGCGGATATAAATTGTATAACGGAATGCGTTCATGAAAACCCTTTTCTATTGGGAAATTTGCATGGTACGCATCGTAAAATTTTGTGTCAAAACCGCCAAACATCGTAGTAAATGCCAATTCTGCTTCACGGAATCCATAAAAACAACAGGGATCAACAAGTGTGATGAGTCCTTGATCATTTACCATGGCATTTCCCGACCATAAATCTCCATGGATCAGGGCCGGTGCTTCATGAGGTAATAAACTAGGTAATCGCTCATAAAGTGTTTCAAATTTTTCCGCTATTTCAGGTGTGATTTTTCGATCGTATAAGGCACGGCCAACTTGCTTTTTAAGGCGATTTTCGATAAAAAACGTCACTCCGTCCAAAGTCCAAGAATTTTCCTGGGGAGCTGCGCCTATAAAATTCGTATAGGCTAGTCCGTGTCCTTGTGCTGATGAATTTTGATGTAAATGGGCTAATTTTTCTCCAAAATCATGCCAATAATTTGCTTGTTTATCAGCCGATTCAATGCCTTCCATCATCAAATATTCTTTTTCTTCCAATTGGCCAACACCCAATACGCGCGGTACTTGGATTGCCCCAGTAGCGTGAATAGTTTCTAGATTTTTAGCTTCCGCCTCAAATAGGCCTTGATAATCTCCTTGCGTCCACTTAATGAAATATTCGGTATTTTTAATGCGCAGCCTTACCGCCAAATTAAAATTTCCCCCATAAAAAAATTGAAAGTCATCGATCTGGGCAGATTCCCCCGCATGTTTGCTCAGTATTTGGGCAATAAACTGATATTGTTCTTGGGATTGTTGTGACATAGCATTAGAATCGATGACAAATCTAGGAATTATTTTTCGGCTGCGCAGGTTTTTTGAAAAGTGGGACTGTGCTACATGGTTCACCAAAAAATATACTCTTAGCTACAGGTTGTAATTTTTGCATAAGTGCCACATAGGCATCCGTTGGCACAGCCTCCTTCGAACATCCTTTAATGACAATTCGTGTATCTTGAAAATCAGCCGCATTTAATTCCTCAATTTGAGCTAGATACAATGTTTTTTCTAAATCAGCCAGTGAGCCAAATACAATGGTATGTGCAACCGGATTGAGGTAGCTTGCGGCCAACATGTAGGCCCAGGTTGGGATAATTGCATCTGCAGAACAACCGATGGCGATGTGTTTGTCTTTGTAAACAGACCAATCGTTTCCGGATAAAAAATCACGGTAATCTTTCTCTTTAAGCGCTAAGCCCATAAAAAGAAGTGGAGCCAGGTCGAAAAACAACCGATCACCTGGCTTGCGCATGGTCTCTAAATCCAATTGAATTAAGCCACTTTGATTGACACGATTGATGATAGTTTCTTCCATATTAATTTTGGTGTGCTTTAGGTTTCGTACCCATAAACTCTTTTAAATAGTTGGGCTCCACCGTAACGATATGGGCGTATGCCTTTTTTTCAAATTGCTTAAATGCAAGCATTCCCATATTTCTTGCCTCTGGAAATGGATGCGCCTCTGAAAATTCAATTTTTGAATGTTGGCATGTTTCTCGCCATTTCATCGCGCCATTACCAAACGCAATCATTTGTCGGTCAATTTCCTGAAATGTATTCGGCTCCAAAATAACAGCTGCCGTATGCAGGACAGTTGAACCATCCCTCGGATCCAAAATAGTGGCGTAAACTTCCATCCGTCGCGCATCCAGCATGGGAAGCAATAGTTTATTACTACTCTTTTCTTCCCAAGCCGCAGCCAAGATTTCTAGTGTATGTAGTGTTATTAGCGGGATGTCTAGTCCAAAGCAAAGGCCTTTAGCTGTGGCTAATCCTATGCGTAAACCTGTATAGGAACCGGGGCCATTGGAAATTGCAATCGCGGATAACTGACTTAATTGAATTCCAGATTGATTCAATGTTTTCTCGATAAGCCGGGTTAATTTTTTACCATGCACCCCATCCTCCTGAGATTCACACGAAAAGCATAATTGCCCCTCTTTGTGGAGTGCCACAGAACAGAGAGGAGTTGTTGTTTCGATGGAAAGGATGTAACTCATTTGCTTATTTTGAAGTCAAAATGGTTTGATACGTATGTACTTTTTGTACTAATGCTACGCCTGCTTGAATCACCGGATCGTGCAGGGTTGACCATTGATTCACCCCTAGCTGTAAATAATAATGTAAGATAATTTCTTGACTCAGTAACTGCTTTAACTCAGCTTGATTAGCTTCTATTTCTTGATGCAACGCTAGTTTTTCATTTGCTTTGGTTGCGAGTAAAGTTTGATGTAATGAAGCGTAAGCAGGATTTTTTTCAGTCAAGGTCATTAATGATTTAACTTGTGAATGAATACTATTTTCAAACTTATAATCACTTTGGGCTAGCCAATTTTCAAAATTAGCCAGATCGGAATTTGTCAATTCAAATTGGGCTGCCGGAGAAATTGTAGGGTTTTTAACCCGATAGCTCAGCGCATAAAGATAGAGCTTGTATTGTTTAAGCAGAGACAGGATAAATGGGGATTGCAGCGATTTTTGAAAAACTTGATCGGGAGTAATGCCCCCACCGTCAACAACTTTGCGCCCATTTTTTGTAAGAAAAATGCGGTTTATTGAATCTGCATGAATAATAGCTGATCCATTTTTATATTCAACTGCTTGAATGCAGCGCCCACTTGGTGTATAATATTTCGCCGTGGTGATTTTAATTTTTGTATGAAATGGCAAATCACGCGTTACTTGTACAAGTCCTTTGCCATAGCTTTTCTGACCAATAATCACAGCCCTATCATAATCTTGAAGGACACCTGCTACGATTTCTGCTGCCGAAGCTGAATTTTTATTGATTAAAACGACGATTGGAGTTTCAGTATCAAAGCTCGCATTTAAGCCTTCGTACGATTTATTCCATTCTTCGATTTTTCCACGCGTTTCAACAATTTTGCTTCCTTTGGGTAGAAATAAATTACAAATATCGATTGCTTGTGTAAGCAAGCCCCCAGGGTTATTTCGTAAGTCCAAAATAAGCGATTTCATTCCCTCTTGTTTCAAAGAAATAAGCGCACTTTTCATCTCTTTGGCAGCACTCGCATTGAATTCATCTAATTGAATATACCCGACACCAGGCTGGATAATTCCATAATAGGTAACGTTTTTAATTTGTACGGTCGTACGCGTCAAGGTAAATGTTTGTGTGCTTTGCGCGCCAGGTCTTTGAATTTCGAGCACCAATGGGGAATTTGCAACACCTTTCATCAGTAGTGCAGGATCCTTTTCTGTTTTGTCAGTCATGCGAATATTATTGACTGCCACCAATTGGTCTCCGATATGTAAACCGGCCTTTTCGGCAGGGCTTGCTGATTCGATGAAGGTTATGTGATGCTTCTGATTAATTTCACTAAGCTGAATGCCTATTCCTTGGTATTTCCCCGTGGTCATTAACAAAAAATCTTCTAATTCGTCCTCAGGGTAGAATACAGTATACGGGTCAAAGGATTTTAGTAAGGCATCAACTGACGTTTGCATCGCTTTCTTAGGATCTACTTCGTCAACATAATATTTATTGAGCTCCTTGAAGACCGAAGCATAGATGTCTAGATTTTTGGCAATTTCAAATAAACGATCGTTTGAGGCAATAAAAGAAGCGCAGGCTAACGAAACACCGAATATAATGCTGATACTAATTCGCGAATATTTTTTCTTTAAACTCATGATTTTGCCGTGCTAAACTCCTTTACTATGGATTCCATTCGTTTTTTGATCAGGTCATAAGGCTCAATAGCGGATCCAATATAAACAAAACCAATGTAGCAAGGAAGCGATTGAAAGTCTTCCCCTTCAAAAAAGGGCTTGGTAAGTCGGTAGGCCTCCCGGATCCGACGTTTAATCAGATTTCGATCTACGGCTTTTTTGAATTTTCGCTTAGGTACCGATATGACGATTTGAGGCGTATTAGGGCTCGATACTGAGGAATTTACTTGGTACAAAACTCGAAAAGGATAGACAAATCGGCTACGTACCGTTCGACTATCCTTTTGGAATAAAGAATCAATAATTTTAAGTTGCGTTAACCGCTCTGATTTCGGAAAATTGAATTTCACGGCAAGAATACTTTTTAAGTAACAGCTAGCCAGAAATCAGCTCTACTCTAATCTATGGCTTATTTACCTCTTTTCTCGTCAGAAACAGACAATTTATGACGACCTTTAGCGCGACGTGCTGTTAAAACACGACGACCATTTGCAGTAGACATACGCTCACGAAATCCGTGTTTGTTCTTTCTTTTACGTACTGAGGGTTGAAAAGTTCTTTTCATTGCTTTATTAATTTAAATCCGATCGTTAGAATCGAATTGGGTTTGCAAAGGTACGTAAAAATATATTTTTGTCAAGCCCCAAGTAAAAAAAATATAATATTTAAATTTGTTCTTTGTCCCACGCCGTGAAAGTATCCATTTTAACTGTTGCCTATCAATCGGCTGCCACCTTGCGGCAGACCATAGACAGCGTATTAGGTCAAGATTATTCCAATATTGAATATTGGGTCATTGATGGGGGATCGACCGACGGAAGTGTGGAAATTCTAGAATCCTATGCTGGCCGAATTCAATATATTTCTGAAAAAGATTCCGGTATATACGATGCGCTTAATAAAGGACTTTCGCGTATCTCCGGTGAGATTGTTGGTGTAATTGGCGCCGATGATTTCTATCCCAGCCACGATGTAATTTCATCCGTCGTTTCTAGTTTTAATTCCAATCAAACTGATGCTATTTACGGTGATATTCAATTTGTCGATCCTGAATCAATGCGCGTAGTTCGGTATTGGAAAGCTGGAGCGTATCAAGTTAAAAATTGGCTTTACGGTTGGATGCCACCTCATTTATCTTTTTATGTACGGCGTGATGTATATGAGCGATTAGGAAATTACCGAACTGATTTTACGTGTGCTGCCGACTACGAGTGGATGTTGCGGGCATTATATAAAAATCGTATTTCGGTTACTTATTTGCCTAAGTTGCTGATGACAATGCGGAACGGAGGAACGAGCACCGCTTCATGGAGACACCGCTGGGTGGCTAATCGAGAGGATCGAAGAGCTTGGGCATTAAATGATTTAAAGCCTTATTTTTTTACGGTAACCCTTAAACCCATTCGTAAAATCATGCAACTGTTTCAATAAAAAAACCTCTTCAGTTTCCTGAAGAGGTTTTTTGTGTGCGAAGTCAAATGAAAGTTAAACTTTGATTTCAACATCAACACCTGAAGGCAATTCTAATTTCATCAACGCGTCTACTGTTTTGGCAGAGGAAGAGAAGATATCAATTAAACGCTTGTACGTACATAATTGAAATTGTTCACGCGCTTTCTTGTTCACGTGTGGTGAACGCAAAACGGTAAATTTCTCAATTTTTGTAGGTAATGGGATCGGGCCTGAAACGACAGCACCTGTGGCTTTAACCGCCTTAACGATTTTTTCAGCTGATTTGTCAACCAATGTGTGGTCGAACGATTTCAACTTAATGCGAATTTTTTGATTCATAAATTTGGTTCATTTAGTGAATACCGAGCGAAAGAACCATTAACTCCGCTGGGCATTAAATTCAGTTTGCAAAACTAAACTATAATTGGCTGACTACCAAATCCACTTAGAATTTTTGTCGGCCTATGGCTTGTTGTAATTCACGGTCAAAGATAGGCTTACGTGCCATAAACAATTTTGGATCCTGAGATAATGCATGATTCATAGCCTCTTTGGCATAATCGATTTCTCCTATTTTTAGTGCCTGAAGTGCATATATCCATTGAAATATAGCATCGTCTTCATTCCAACGTGCTGCTTGCAAGCTGGCCTCATAAGCTTGTTTTTCATATTTATTGGCATTTAAAATCAAGATAGCCTCTTGAAGAATATCCGCTTGGAAGGGGTAGGCCTCAATCGCATTTAGGGCTGATTTTAAGTCTTTGATCTGTATTTGACCGTGTGGCATGCGCATGGATTTATGCCAGAATTCTAGGATGTTTTTATAGGCGTCCAACTTTCCTGTTGCGTCAGAATCCACGAGAAGGCTAAGTTTTTCAAGTGCACGTAGTGGTTTGTTGTGGTAGTAGTCTTGCCATGCGTCAAGCAGTTGCAACTCAGGGAAGATGGTATTTCCGTACCCTTTTGCAATCCATCGCTGGGTTGGAAGTATTCCTAGTTTGCCTTTGAAATAAAGCATGGAGTTGTAGATGTTTGCCCAATCGCGTAAATCACCTGTTGGCTCAAGATTTTCAATTGAAGGGGTGTTGGTCGAAAAAGTGCCGTTTTTGAGTGAAATGGCAAGGTTATTTGTCTGAATTGACGGGTCAACTATTGGCAAATCTAGTAATGCCTTTTTCTTGGAATACAATAGGTTAGCTTGTGCCAGTGCATTTTTTGGAAAGGCTAACGCTACTTTTTGGTAAAAATACTGAGCAGAATCTATGAGGTTGAGGCTTTCGTAGGTGTGGGCCAGTTGGGTCAATATTTGAAGGTTGTTAGGGAATAGTTGATTCCCCTTTTGAAGGGTAAAAAGCGCCTGAAAAATCTGATTTTCTTTTTGAAATATGTTGGCTAATCCAACAAAACTAGCATATGTCGGATGTTTTAATTGGCTCGTACTTAAATAATAAGCCGCAGCTTCAAAATCGTTTGATTCGATCGCCAAATTAGCTAATCGAAAGCTGCTCTGACCGTTTAGTTTACTATGCCCCATGGCTTTATGGTAGTCAAATTCTGCCTGCTTTTTATCTTGGAATAACCAGGCGATATCGCCTGATTGGTTGGCGATTGCTGCTTTTGTTTGATGCAAAGCACTTCCGTTTCGGGCAAATACCCATGCAAGACCAAGAATACATACGCCGATGTAAATTAAATTTATTGGGACTCTTGGCGCCTTGTGTGTAATTTTATGGACCGGTAAATTTTGCTGAATGGGCGATTGAAAATTACTTAGCAAGAATAAGGGAAATAAAAATGCCATAATTATTTGACATATCAAGATCCAATGTTGGCTTGCCGCGATGCCAGCATCGTTCCCCAACGACGCCCAAGTAAAAAGTGTGGTAATGGCCAAGGTTGCAAGGCCCATGCGAAGAAGTGTATTAATCTTATTGTTCCATATAAATAAAACCCAGGCCGCAATTCCGAAGAGTAATGGCGGAATGGATATGCTTAGATCCCAATAAAGGTGCGTTTTTCCGTAACTCAGTAATATATTTACGAGATAAAATCCCCCTAAAATCAACCAGTTTTTTTGGCTTTGGGAGTAGCTTTGGGAGTGGCCCAACTGAAAAATTAATTGTGGAATTGCTGCAGACGATAAGACAGTGATTGCGAGGATAGCTAAAATGCCGAGTAGGTTTATGAGCTCAGCGAGCAATTGAAAAGATTCTAAGGAATTAATTTTGGGAGAATTCAAGCTAATGATGCCTATGCCGAGTACTAAGCCGGCTAAAAGAAATGCCCATGAAATTTTTGTGATTTCTTTGAAATATAAAACGAGGATAATTAATCCAACTACAGAAAGGATGCAAGATATTAGTAGTGGCCAAACGGTAGGCATATTAATGGCCAAATCAAATGATTGGCGGACAAATAAGATGGTCGTTTTTAATTCTAAAGCTTGGTTTTGATCGACAATTCCTTGGTCTGGAATTAATTCACTTAATTCTTTAACTTGAATAAGTTCGGGTTTTAGCCAGAAAAAAAATACGAGGCAAGCGAGGCAAAGGAAGCTTAGAAGGCTAAGAACTATCGTTTGAATTTTTTGTTGCACGATTTTGGCTTATTTTTAAAAATCTAATTTCTACATAAACTTTAATTCATTCAAAGAATCGGGCCGATATTGTCAAAAAAAAGGAGAAAAATACAATATCCGTTTTGCATATTGGAATTTACACACTAATTTTGCAGTTCGAATGGATATCTCATTTTCATATAATTATTTTTCAAATGGCAAACGCAGTTAATAAAGGGAGAGTTGCTCAAGTTATTGGGCCGGTAGTCGATGTAAGTTTCGAGGGAGAAGGGTCACATTTACCAGCAATTTTAAGTGCCCTTTCTGTTACTAAATCAAATGGTCAGCATCTAATTTTAGAGGTTCAACAACATTTAGGCGAAGATCGTGTAAGAACGATCGCGATGGAGGGTACGGAAGGTCTTCAACGAGGCCAAGAGGTGATTGACAAAGGAACTCCAATGATGATGCCTACTGGTGAGGGGATTAAGGGTCGTTTGTTCAATGTGGTAGGAGATGCTATTGATGGCATTCCTCAGCCTAAGTCTGATAAGGGATTGCCGATTCACCGTGCTGCGCCGAAATTTGATGAATTAGCAACAACGACAGAGGTATTATTTACAGGAATTAAAGTAATTGACTTGTTAGCTCCTTACGTTAAGGGAGGTAAAATTGGTTTGTTCGGTGGTGCCGGTGTAGGCAAGACCGTATTGATTATGGAGTTGATTAATAATATTGCGAAGGCTTACGAGGGTTTATCTGTGTTTGCAGGAGTAGGTGAGCGTACGCGTGAGGGGAATGACTTACTACGTGAGATGATTGAGTCTGGCGTTATTAAATATGGTGAAGAATTTAAGCATGCGATGGAAGCAGGAGAGTGGGATTTATCAAAAGTAGATCAAACTGAATTAGCGAAGTCGCAAGCTACATTAGTGTTCGGCCAGATGAATGAGCCTCCTGGAGCACGTGCTCGTGTGGCTTTGTCAGGTTTAACTGTTGCGGAGCACTTCCGTGATGGTGATGGTGAAGGTCAAGGACGTGATATTTTGTTTTTTATTGATAATATCTTCCGTTTTACGCAAGCAGGTTCTGAGGTTTCTGCCCTTTTGGGTCGTATGCCATCTGCCGTGGGTTACCAGCCAACGTTGGCAACGGAGATGGGAGCGATGCAAGAGCGTATTACATCTACGAAGCGTGGTTCGATTACATCTGTGCAAGCGGTTTACGTACCTGCCGATGACTTAACAGATCCAGCGCCGGCAACAACGTTTGCCCACTTAGATGCTACGACGGTATTGTCTCGTAAAATTGCTGAATTAGGTATTTATCCGGCGGTGGATCCATTGGATTCGTCATCTCGTATTTTATCTGCTGAGGTTTTGGGTGATTCGCACTACAATACAGCTCAACGTGTTAAAGAGATTTTGCAACGCTACAAAGAGTTACAAGACATTATTGCCATCTTAGGCTTGGACGAATTATCTGAGGAAGATAAATTAGTTGTTTCACGCGCGCGTCGTGTTCAGCGGTTCTTGTCTCAGCCTTTCTTTGTGGCGGAACAATTTACTGGCTTAAAAGGCGTTCTTGTTGATATCAATGATACCATCACAGGATTTAATGCCATCATTGATGGAGAATATGATTATTTGCCAGAAGCGGCATTCAACTTGGTAGGTACTATCGGAGATGCGGTAATTAAAGGAGAAAAATTGATTGCAGAAGCTGCCAAATAAATTGAACTATGTTTGTAGAAATAATTACACCAGATCGTAAAGTTTTTGCAGGAGAGGCATCTGTCGTCACTTTGCCAGGCGTGGATGGGTCTTTTCAAATTTTGAATGATCACGCGGCTTTAGTAAGTACACTTGAAAAAGGTGCGCTTACGGCTGATAAAGAAGTTTTTCAAATTGAAGGCGGTGTCGTTGAAGTATTAAACAATAAAGTTTTAATCCTTGCCGAAGGCATAAATTAATCATCTATGAAGCGTCTTGCGATTTTATTGGTTGGTTTGGGGATGCTGTCTTCTTGTTCAGAAAAGACGCAACTTACGGGTTCGTTGATGACATTAATCAAAGAAAACCAATTACCGTTAGAAAAAATCCAGTTCTACAACGACAATGCCTTGTTTTTGGAACGTGAATTAAATGCATCTGATGCGAATGTGAAGTCTGGAAAGGTAGTGATTGTCAATGGCAAGTCGATAAATCGTGTAAATCTTGAACCACAAACACCAGGTGTTTTAATCAAAGAGCAACAAGAGCAGTTATTGATATCATTCGAAGCTGGTGCTGGTATTGAGAAAAGCTTACATTTTGCGCCTGTTTTAGGGGAGCGCGGGGAGTATTTTTATCAATTAGTTGATGATTTAGGTAGTCCTACTTTTTCGCGTTTGCAATATGATGGTAATAAGTATCTATTATACAATAAGAAAAAAGTTCGTTTGTTGATTATGAAATCTTCATTCTCAGGTTTGAAGGTCAATAGCAAACGTATGCGCGGAAATCGAATTAAATAAGTTGATTTAACAAATTTTGAAAATAGGATGCTTGCATCCTATTTTTTTTTGTCTCAAATTTACTTTGGTATGCGCGCATACGCGAAAATTTATGAAAGCAGAAAAAACAATCGATTTTCAAATTAAGTCTAGTTGGTACGCTATTTCGCGCATGTACAACACATTTTCCGCACAATTTGACATGACCATGGCTATCGGCTATGTGCTGTTGCACATAGACAAAGAGGGCACGTCTGCGACTAAGATTGCACCTGCGTTAGGATTAGAGTCAAGGAGTTTAACGCGCATGTTGAAGACTTTGGAGGACAAAAAGTGGATTCGTCGGGAGGCGAATTATGCGGATAAGCGTGTGGTTAAAATATTCCTAACTGATTTGGGCAAACAAAAGCGTGATCAGGCGAGGCAGGGGGTCATTTTGTTTAATGAACTTGTTTATCAGCGTTTAGGAGAGCAAAAAATTGCTGATTTTTTTGAGGTGATTGGTGCGATTAATCAAATCTTGGAGAAAGAATCAAATACTATTTTTGAGTCAGTGTCAACAAAATTAAAAATAAAGCCATGAGTAGTTTAACCGCCATAAAAGGAGGTGAATTTTTGATTCGCCCGGTAGTGCCATCGGAGGTGTTCATCCCGGAGGATTTTACGGAAGAACAAAAAATGATTGGTCAAACTTGTCTTGATTTCATTAAGACTGAGGTTCATCCTATTTTGGATGAAATTGATTACGCTACAGATACTTCTGTGATGGTTGGCTTGTTGGACAAGGCGGGAGAATTAGGATTATTAGGAACATCAGTTCCTGAGGAATATGGAGGCTTTGGGATGGATTTTAATACATCAATGCTTGTGGCAGAAGCTTGCGGAGCCGGACATTCATTTGCAGTAGCGTTGTCGGCCCACACCGGCATAGGAACATTACCTATTGTATACTATGGCACGGAGGCACAAAAGCAGATGTATCTGCCCAAATTGGCAACTGGGGAGTGGAAGGCTGCATATTGCTTGACAGAGCCTGATTCTGGATCTGATGCGAATGCGGCAAAGACGAAAGCGAGGTTAAATGAAGCTGGGACACATTATGTAGTTAACGGTCAAAAGATGTGGATAACGAATGGTGGGTTTGCAGATTTGTTTATTGTCTTTGCGAAGATAGCGGAGGACAAAAAATTGACTGCATTTCTGGTTGAAAAGACATTTCCGGGAATTACGATGAATGCGGAAGAACATAAAATGGGGATTAAAGGGAGCTCGACGCGTCAGGTTTTTTTTACGGACTGTGAGGTACCGGTAGAAAATTTATTGTTTGAACGTGAGGGGGGCTTTAAGATTGCGGTGAATATTTTAAATATTGGTCGGATTAAACTGGCGGCTGCAGTTTTGGGAGGTGCTAAGCAAGTGGTGGATCAAGCAGTAAATTATGCGCGTGATCGGAAACAGTTTGGTCAATCAATACATGCATTTGGTGCGATACAGGTGAAGATGGCTTCGATGATTGTGAAAATATATGCTTCAGAATCAGCTTCGTATCGGGCGGGGCAAAACATTGATGAGTCGATTCTTAGTTTGAAAGCTGCCGGTATGTCTGATGCTGAAGCTAAGTTAAAAGGGGTTGAACAATTTGCTATTGAATGTGCTATTTTAAAAGTCCATGCTTCTGAGGTTCTTGATTATGTGGTTGATGAAGGTGTTCAGATTTTCGGTGGTATGGGATTTTCGGCTGAGGCACCTATGGAGCGAGCCTATCGAGATTCGCGTATAAATCGCATTTTTGAAGGAACAAATGAAATTAACCGATTGCTTGCGATAGGAACAGTTTTAAAGCGGGCGATGAAAGGGGAAATTGAATTAATGCCAGCAGCTATGGCGGTAGGGAAAGAGATTTTAGGGGTACCTGATTTTAGTACTTCAGTGCCCGATGGAATATTTGGAAGAGAATACCAGGTGATTACGAATTTAAAGAAAGCTATTTTGATGGTTGCAGGGGCGGCTTTACAAAAATTCACTACGGCTATTGAGAACGAGCAGGAAATATTGATGGGGGTATCTGATATGATGATTGAAGTTTATATAGCGGAGTCAACTTTAGCTCGAGTGGATAAATTAATTACACGCGATGGCCAAGATAAACATCAGGTAGCGTATGAATGTGCGCTCGTTTACCTTCACGAGGCCGTTGAAAAGATTCATTATTCGGGGAAAGAAGTGATTATGGGTTTTGCGAAAGGGGATGAGTTGACTGTATTATTGATGGGGCTAAAACGTTTTACGAAAATAGCTCCAAAGAATTTGATTGAATCAAGGCGTATGATTGCTCAGGCTGCAATTGTAAAAAATGGATATATTTTTTAATTTTTTTCGCTTTTAAGGACAATTTATATATTTTTCATTTATACTTTTGCGGAAGTCTCATTTACTATAGTTACTTAACTTAAACTTTTTATGAAAAAACTACTCTTAGTCTTGGCGATGATGCCCTTTTTCTTTTCGTGTTCGAGCAAAAAAAAGATGGCTGAATTACAATCACGTTTAACAGAATTACAAACTAGCAGTGATCAAGCCGTGTCACGTGCTAAATCAGATTTGGCTGATTGCCAGTCATTAACAGCGAGTCTTCAAGGGGAGATTAAGAAAAGAGATGCTGATCTAGAATCAAGAACAGCAGCCTTGAAGTCAATTCAAGAGCAATTAGATTACATGAAGAAAACAAATACAAATTTGTTGGATCGCTTATCTGATCTTTCTGTAATTAACAAATCAGGTGCTGAGAGTATTCGCAAGTCATTAGATGCATTGAACGAACAAGGTAAGTACATCAAGGATTTGAATTCATCAATACAAAAGAAAGACTCTGTAAACTTATCATTGGTTATGAATTTAAAGCGTTCTTTGGCTGATATTAATGATGAAGATGTAACAGTTGAAGTGAAAAAAGGAGTCGTATACATCTCAATTTCTGATAAACTAATGTTTGCCTCTGGTTCTGCGAATGTGAATTCAAAAGCTGAAGCAGTTCTTGCGAAGGTTGCGAAGGTAGTAAATGATCACAAAGATTTGGATATTTTAGTAGAGGGCCACACGGATGCGGTGCCAATTTCTACTCCTGAATTCAAAGACAACTGGGATCTTTCGGCAAAGCGTGCTACTTCAGTAGTTCGTCTATTGCAATCGAAATTTGGTGTTGATCCGGAGCGAATGACTGCAGGTGGTCGTGGCGAGTTCGTGCCTCAATCAGGTAACAATAGCCGCGCAGGTCGTAAGCAAAACCGTCGTACGGAAATAATCGTAACGCCTAAATTGGATCAATTCTTTAATTTAATGGCGCCTCCAACTTCTGGAAATTAATTAAGAAATATTTTGTTTTGAAGGCCTCATGTAATGTGAGGCCTTTTTTTATGCGAACGTTCTTCGAACGAAATCTAGTTTCCGACGCGATATCGGCAAAGTAGTTCCAAGTGCAGTAGGAACTTCTGTTGCTCCTTTGGAATCAAATGCAGGAATATTATCCTTATTAACTAAATAGGACTTGTGTATTCTTATAAATTGATTCATTCGCAATTGAGCTTCGAACTTTTTAAGTGTTTTTGCCATAACCACCTGATTTAGATTCTTTAGGTGGATAATACTATAATTTCCCTTTCCTTCGATGTAGACAATCGTGTTTACTGGACAGTTTTCGATACCTGGTAATTTGATGTCAATTTTCATACGTTTGAGCAATTAGACTATTAATCGATACAAACCTAGAGATTTGATGCAATGTACAGCAAAATGACTTATCTAACGGTTGGTTTTTTATCAAGTGGCCGTTTTTGACGTTATATAATGCAAAAAGGTCTTCGTTTGAAGACCTTTTTTTCTCTGTAGCGGGGGCCAGACTCGAACTGATGTCCGTCAGCTGACGGATATGAGCCCAACGAGCTATTTGATTAATTCACGTAGAAACATTCTACCTCTATTTGATTTTAATTCTTTTTCTCTATGCATAGCCGCTGTTTTCGTTTCAAAAAAATCTACATAAATCACTTTCCACGGTCTATATTTCACAGTAAATCCACTATTTGCCAATGAATTATGGGAGTGGAATCTACTGATTAAATCTCGGGTAAACCCAATATATAGTATATCGAATTTCACAGAATAAAGTGCATAAGTAACAAACATAGGATTAGCAGTGGTTAGAAAGAAACTAAAAAAGGCCTTCGAATGAAGACCTTTTTTCTCTGTAGCGGGGGCCAGACTCGAACTGACGACCTTTGGGTTATGAGCCCAACGAGCTACCAACTGCTCCACCCCGCGGTGTAATTGGAGTGCAAATATGCGGGGTTTTTACGGGAAAAACAAGTATCTTTGCTAAAATAATCAATTATTTCCCTATCGGGCATCGTTGTTTTAATATGGCCCATCAGCATAAAGCAGGTTTTATAAGTATCATTGGGAAACCCAATGTTGGGAAGAGTACGTTGATGAATGCGCTTGTTGGTGAACGACTTTCGATTGTGAGTTCGAAAGCCCAAACAACGCGTCACCGTATTTTAGGTATGCTTAATGGTGTACATAATGAGGATGAATACCAAATCATCTATTCAGATACGCCTGGTGTACTCCTACCTAAATATGAATTGCATAAGTCCATGATGGCTTTTGTAAAGAATTCGTTGGAGGATGCTGATGTCGTACTTTATGTGACTGATGTTTTCGACACGTATGAAGACCTTGAGTTTCTGACAAATTGGAAGGATCATACGGAAACGCCTATTGTGGTGTTGATTA
Source organism: Spirosoma fluviale (assembly GCA_945883625.1). Taxonomy (GTDB): domain Bacteria; phylum Bacteroidota; class Bacteroidia; order Cytophagales; family Spirosomataceae; genus Aquirufa; species Aquirufa fluvialis_E. Next base: position 813 of record CAMCXW010000044.1, on the reverse strand, counting down.
ACAAAATTGATTTAGTAACTGAAGAGCGCCTTCGGGAATGTTTGGATTATTGGCAAGATATTTTCCCGAGTCGGGCTATTTTGCCTATTTCAGCTCAGGAAGGGGTACATTTGGATCAGATTTTTAAACATATTGTTGATAATTTACCGGTTCATCCACCATTTTTTGATAAGGATGAATTGACAGATAAGCCAGAGCGTTTTTTTGCTGCTGAGATTATTAGAGAAAAGATTTTGATGAATTATAAAAAGGAAATTCCGTATTCCTGTGAAGTAGTGGTCACTTTGTTTAAAGAAGAGCCTGCTATTTTGCGAATTGCCACGGAGATTTATGTGGAACGTGTTTCTCAAAGAGCCATCATTATTGGTCATAAAGGGGAGAGTATAAAGAAGGTTGGGATTCAAGCACGGGCCGACTTAGAAGCGTTTTTTGGTAAGAAAGTATTTTTAGAGCAATTTGTGAAGGTTGAGCCAGATTGGCGTGCAAAAGCAGATAAATTGCGATCATTCGGGTATTCACCTGATTAATTTTTAAGACAAATGTCAAATATTGTAGCCATTGTAGGCCGTCCCAATGTGGGAAAATCAACGTTGTTCAATCGTTTAATTGAACAGAAAAAAGCGATCATGGATAATATGTCGGGCGTTACGCGCGATCGACATTATGGTTATGGCCAATGGACCGGAAAATTCTTTTCCGTTATCGATACCGGTGGATACGTTCATGGTTCCGAAGATATTTTTGAAGGAGCCATTCGTGAACAAGTGGAATTGGCAATTGAAGAATCTGCTGTATTATTGTTCGTCGTAGATT
>CAMCXW010000043.1 GCA_945883625.1 Spirosoma fluviale | reverse complement strand
CAACGAATACACTGGTAACCTCCATAAGTCCCATTTATATACCCAACTTGATGCCCCTTCTGTAATAATTCCCGAATCACCTCATACGGATAGCCATGTTCTAAGGTAATCATGCCACCCGTAGCTTCCATCTTCTCGCCCGTTGGCTCCGATGACCCTTCATGATTCATCCGAGGAAAGTCCCCTGCCTCCTGTACATTCATCCCAAAATCCACCACATTCATCACGATTTGCACATGACCCATCGGCTGAAAGGCGCCACCCATTACGCCGAAACTCATGACCGGTTGGCCATCTTTCGTCATAAATGCTGGAATAATCGTCTGAAAAGGTCTTTTTCCTGGCGCATACGTATTATTCTCACCCTCCTTTAAATTGTATAATTCGCCGCGATCTTGAAACATAAATCCCAAGCCATCTGGCATCATGCCCGAACCAAAACCGCGATAATTGCTTTGAATCAATGAAACCATATTCCCATCTTTATCCGCAACAGTTAAATAAATAGTGTCACCCTCCTTTAGCGCAGGATTTCCTGCTTCATAATGCCGACCAGCACGGTTTGGGTTAATGAGCGCCCGACGTTTCGCGCCATAAGATTCCGAAATGAGCTCCGCAACAGGAATTTTCGCAAACTCTGGATCTGCATAATATTTCGCCCGATCCTCAAAAGCTAGCTTTTTGGCCTCCGTAAACAAATGAACATGTTCCGCGGAACCCAACTTAATTTTGGAGAAATCATAGCCTTCTAAAATTGTCAACATCTGCAAGGCAGCTATCCCCTGGCTATTCGGTGGTAACTCCCACACATCATAACCACGGTAGTTGACAGAGACCGGCTCCACCCATGTCGACGTATGTGTCGCCAAATCATCGTAACTCAAAAAACCTCCATTCTTCTTCATAAAGGCATCCATTGTCCGAGCCATATCACCTTTGTAAAACGCATCTCGACCATCACGACCTATTTTTTCAAGGGTATTCGCCAAGTTTGGATTTTTGAAAATATCACCTTCAACAGGCGCTTTACCGGTTGGATAATAATGCTGAGCCACATTCGGGAATTTCCCATAATTGGCCTCCACACGTGTTAATGCGGAAGCAAACTCACCATGTACCGGGAAACCATTGCGCGCATACGAAACGGCGGAATTCAATACTTTTAGCATAGGCATCGAGCCGAATTTTTTATGCAACTCAAACCAAGCATCCACCGCGCCAGGTACAGAAACAGGAAGAGGGCCCAGCGAAGGGATGTGCGCCAACCCACGCTTTTTAAATTCTGCTAATGTCAGTGATTTTGGCGAACGACCTGAGCCATTAAGCCCGTATAATTTTTTTGTTTTGGCATCCCAAACAATCGCAAATAAATCGCCGCCAATCCCATTCACATGGGGTTCAACCACACCCTCCATCGCATTCGCTGCAATTGCCGCATCAATTGCATTTCCTCCTGCCTTTAACACATCCAATGCCGCTTGCGTCGACAAGGGGTGAGACGTGGCAACCATGCCATTTTGAGCCATTACCTGTGAACGGGTCGCCCACAATTTGCCATAGGTACGATCTTGAGCTAATAATCCAAGAGGCAATAAAAGCAATACCAATAAATACTTCATAGTAAGTGATTTTTAAAGAAATGTAAGTTAATCCGTTTTTTCACTTTTTTCAAAATTTAGTCCAGCTGATCTGACCTGAATATGCCCAACAAAAAACCCCCGAACATTGTTCGAGGGCTTTCGCAATCTACTTGAACCACCAAAAATTATGCTCTTTTTGGAAAGAATTTTTGCTTAATTCGCTCCGAGATATAATACATACACGGCACAATCAACAAGGTTAATACAGTCGAGAACGTCAATCCAAAGATGATCGTCCACGCCAAAATCCCCCAGAAGTCGGCCGACTCAGAACCAAAGAATATATGTGGATTTAACTCCGTAAACATGGCCACAAAATCAATGCTCAATCCTACAGCCAACGGAATCAAGCCCAATACGGCCGCCGAAGCTGTCAATAATACCGGCGTCAAACGAATTCCTCCTCCTTCAATGATCGCTTCCTTCAAATCATAACCGCGTTTGAAACGCAACTCCTCAATGAATTCAATCAACAAGATTCCATTCTTAACCACGATGCCAGCTAGTGCAATAATACCCACACCCGACATAATTACCGAGAATGTCATACCAAAGGCCATAAAGCCTAATAACACCCCGATTAACGAAAGTAAAATAGTCGCAAAAATGATAAATGGTTTCACCGCTGAATTAAACTGAGTAGCCAAAATCAAATAGATTAACACCAAGGCCGCCAAAAAGGCTACTCCCAAGAATTCCCCTGACTCTTTTTGCTGCTCCTGCTCGCCACCCATACGGATTTTATATCCCTGCGGCATATCAATCGTTTCAAACAATTGCTCCAATTCCCCCACAATCTCATTTGCATTATAACCTTCAACCACGTCAGAACCTAATGTAACCACACGCTCCTGATTTTTACGATTAATTTGACTAAACGAAGTCGCATAACGAATATCAGCTATTGAATTTAAAGGTACTTGACGAAGCACACCCCCTAAATTCATATCCCGATACGTAATATTCATCGACAATAATTTTTCGATTTGATTCCGAGAATCGCCTTTTAAACGTAATTGAATCGGGTATTCATCCTTGACGTCACGGAACTTTGAAATCTCCGCTCCAAATAAACCCGTACGAACCGCCATCGCTACCTGTGCTGAAGATATCCCTTCGCGACTCGCCTTCTCCCGATTCACATCTATAATGATCTCCGGTTTATTTGTAACCAAATCTGATTTCAATTCCTGAATTCCTTCAATCCCAGACTGCTGAATAACCTTCCTAACTTTTTGCTCTAACGCTTGAAGCTGAGCAAAATCATCCCCCGCAATTTCAATCGAAATCGGCTTGCCCGTTGGTGGCCCTTTCGCCTCCCGCTCAATCGCCATTTCGACACTTGGAATAGGCTTCTCAAAGAACTCTTTTTGAATTTTTTCCAATAATTCGCCTGAAGAAATTGCTCCACGCTCTTGCTTCGGCGCAAATGCGATCGTCACCTTACTTTTATGCGGTGTCGCACCACGATCCGGCTGCATCGGATCTCCTGCATTCTTACCCACATTCGATATCACTGAATTGACAGCCTTTCCAGCATTTTCCTTTTTGATGAACGCAAACACACGCTGCTCAACAATTTTAGTCACCGAATCCGTCACTTTCGAATCTGTACCAATCGGCATTTTCGAATAAATATAAATGTAATCTGGATCAGAAGCCGGGAAGAAAATAACCAACGGCTTAACAATACCCATCAGGACAATTGTTAATACCAACAACCCAAACGCACTTAATGTAGCGTAAACCGGTCGGCGACCTTCCAATACCCAAGATATCGCCCTGCGATATGCATTCTTAAATGCAGGCAATGTTTTCTCCTGGAATGGAACTACCCATTTTGGAGTTACAATAAAGTGATTGAAAACATAGAGTACCAAGGCCAATAAACCGAAATTTCCAAAACCAAAATGACCTAATCCCAAGCCCAACACATATCCAAAGACAGTCAGACTTAGTAAAATCACAACTGTCCGACGGATATCCGCAAACTTAGGATCCTTCACGTTATTCGCCTCCTCATCATGACGCTTCATAAATGAAACCGCAAAAACTGGGTTCATTACATAGGCCACAAAAAGTGAAGCAAAAAGCGTGATAATTAACGTTATCGGCAAGAACTTCATAAACTCTCCCACAATTCCCGGCCAAAATAACAACGGTAAAAATGGAGATATCGTTGTCAATGTACCCGTCAATACAGGGATAAATACTTCCGAAGCTGCCAACTTAACCGCCTCAGTAATAGTTAACTTCTTAAAATTATTGAATAAACGGTGCGCGTTCTCAATCACCACAATGGCGTCATCCACCACAATTCCTAAGCCTAATAGGAAGGCAAACAAAACGATCGTATTCAGCGTAAAGTCTAAACCTGGCATGAATAAGAAGGTAAGCAAGGCTGACAAAGGCACCGAAAGGGCCACAAAAGCCGCATCACGCACACCCATAAAGAACATCAATACCACAACCACAAAAATAAATCCAAGAACTACCGTATTGATCAAATCCGCTAAATCACCACGCGTACGCTCCGACTGGTCAGCTGTCACAGAAACAACTAATCCCGCAGGGAAACGATCCTCTTTATATTCGTCAATGGTCTTTTCAATCCGGTCCGCCGCATTAATCAAGTTGGCACCACTACGCTTAATCACGTTTAGGGTAATCACCGACTTATTATCTAAACGTGCAAAATCTTGCTTCTCTTCAAATCCATCTCGCACATCGGCAACATCCTTCAAACGAACACGCGCACCTGTGGATGAGCCGACCATCAGATTGGCTAATTGGTCCACCGACTTAAACTCTCCCACCACACGCAGCGAACGACGCACGCCATTCACATCTAAATCACCACCAGAAATGTTCACATTCTCACCTTGAACAGCAGATTGAATATCATAAAATGTCAAGCCATAACTCTGCATTTTATACAAATCCAAGTTCACCTGAATCTCACGCTTCAGTGCTCCTACGATATCCACACGCGTAATCTCAGGCATTCCCTCGATTTCATCTTGCAAATCTTCCGCGTATTTCTTCAACTTATCTAAGGGATAATCACCCGCGATGTTGATGTTCATAATCGGAAACTCGGAGAAATTCACCTCGGCAACCGCTGGGTCGCGTGTAAGGTCTTTCGGCAGGTCATTGCTGGCTTTGTCAACCGCATCTTGCACCCGCTGCTTGGCAACTGGAACCGATACATCCGTATTAAACTCAACAATGATTACAGAAATATCCTGTAATGCATTGGATTTAACACTCTTAATGCCTGTAATTGATTTTAATTGTTTCTCGATCGGTTTATTGATCGTGTTTTCTATATCAGCAGGAGTTGTTCCTGCATAAACCGTTTGTACGACCATTTGGGGTACAACGATATCAGGAAATTGTTCCTTCGGTAGGCTAGAATAAATACCCAAACCTGCGACAAAAATGATAAATGTAAATATGTAAACGGTAGTCCGGTTTTGGCCTAACCAGCCGACCATATTATAAATCAAGCCTTTCCCCTCGGGCAGTTGCTCGTTCTTTTTATTTTTTTCCATGGGTAGCTTAGAATGAAATTGCTTGACCGTCTACTAAATCTTGGTAGCCAGATGTGATTAATAAGTCACCTGCTTGTAAGCCTGTTGCAATTTCTGCTTGACCATTGTATGAAAGACCCATCGTAACTAGACGTGCCTTTGCGATTTTTTTGCCATTTTCTTCCACGGCAACATACACCAAACTCCCTTTTTCAGTCTTTTGGATCATGTTTTCATCGATTACTAGGGCATTGGATTTCGATGTATCATTGATGTTGATGACAGCCAATTGATTTGGTTTCAAATCACCACCCGCATTTGGAATACGTGCTTCGATGTCAAACGTACGCGTTAATGGATTCACCATTTTCGAAACTAAGGAAATACGTGCTGTAATTTCTTTGTTGATGTCTGGAAACTTGATCACAATCGGGTCACCTACTTTAACAGAACCTACATAAGCATCGGCAATCTTTGCGGCAATTTTCAAATTACTCAAATTCACAATTTGTACAATTGGCATACCTGGAGCAGCCATTTCGCCTGCTTTTTGACGTACCAATTCAACCGTTCCAGAGATAGGCGCCACCACGCGAGACAAGCCTAATTGAGCACGCAACGTAACCAAACGTTTTTCCAAGGACTCCTTATTTGACTTCGCGCTCAAGTATTGAACCTCCGTTCCAATCTGTTGGTCCCAAAGCGTTTTTTGCTTTGTAAACAAGGTCTTTGCCAAATCCAATTGGTGTTTCACCTCTTCCATCGATTCAGTCAAAATACTGTTATCCAATGTAGCAATCAACTGTCCCTTAGAGACTTGTTGGCCCGCCACCACCGGCAACGTAACAATCGCACCACCTGTCTGTGGGCTAACTAATACCGTGTTTTCAGCTACCACATTACCTTGCGCTTCTACAAAGTGCTTGAACGTAGTCGTTGCAATTGGGCTAACGGCTACCGCGATAACTTTGCTATTCGTTGACTCTGAACCTGCACCTAATTCCTTCTCAAGCGAAGCAATTTTAGCGGTGATTTCTTTGGCTTCTGCTTTCAAGTTGGCCAATTCTGTTTTCTTATCGACCGACTTATTGCATGCTGCAAATAAGATGATCGCGCTTAGAAGGATAGTTATTTTTTTCATGATTATTGTTCTGAATATAAGGTTCCGTTTGATTTAGCTAACTCTACTTTGGCGATTAAAGCATTGTAAAGTGCTGTAAAATAATTTGCTTGCGACTCTTTAATGGATGTCTCCGCGTTTAGGACTTCTAGATTAGATCCGACGCCCTGCGTATACTTCACACGCGACACGCGAGAAATCTCATTCGCCAAATCCAAATTGGCCTTCTGCTCTTTCAACGATTCTAATGCATTTTTTAGCGATATGGCCGACTGTGAGCGTTGTAAATCGATGGATGACTTCAACAAATCAAAGCTCTGACGCACCTTTTGCAAGTTGTTTGCCGACTGGATAGCCTTGTATTTTTTAGAGAAACCATCAAAAATTGGTATTTGAAATGAAAAACTAATCGTTGCATTATTAAACCAAGTTCTAGATACTAAATCACCAAAGCTATTAGCACCGGCATTGTAACCATAATTAGCTCCAGCTACTAAACGGGGCATATAGCCTGCCTTGATACTTTTCAAATCCAATTCCGCTAAATTCTCTTGCGTCTTAAGAATGGAATATTCAATCCGATTTCCATAATTGAATGGAATATCTTGATCGATTAATAAACTTTGGCTCAATTCGATTTTCTCTAAAGTCTCGCTAAGACGCAATGGCTCCTCCATCGGATAGCCCATTTGGAATTTCAATAATGAATAGCTTAATTCTTGCAGCCGGTAGATATTTTCTAATTCGGTCCGCAAGTTATTTGCTTGAACTTCTAGACGCTGCACATCAATTTTTTCAACAAATCCCTGCGCATTTAACGCTCTAGTTTCCTTTAATAGGGTGTCCAAGCGACCTACGTTCAATTGTAGAATTGATAAGCGTTTTTCATTGACCAAAATCCCATAATAAGCTTTCATCACATTTTCAGCAACTTGTTGCTTGGATTGGGTTAGTGATTTTACCGACAAATCTTTGTATACCTCTGATGCTTTCAGGCCCAACAGGTAGGTACCATCAAAAACCAATTGGCTTAAGTTGACACTTGATTGGCCTGAATTAGTCACACCAAATTTGGCAGCAATCAACTCATCAGGTTTAGCCGCTGGATTGAAAAGGTTGGCGGGGATAAACACACGCTGTAAAATTAAGCTGTTTCCATACGAAAGGCCAGCATTCACTTGTGGTAATCCAATGGCCCGAATTTCATTAATTTTAGCACTTGCGTTTTGCAAGTCAATTTGGCTATTCTTTACTTGAACATGGTGTATAATGGCGTAGTCTACTGCTTCTTTGAGCGTAAACGATTGCGCATTGGCACTGAGCGAGCCAAGTAAAAATAGACCAGCACAAATTTTTCTTAGGCGGATCATGATTGTAAATTGTTTTGGTATGAATTATAAAGAGTTAGACCTTTCTCGGTCAAAATTCCGCGCATGAAAATATCCATCAGCGTTAGCTGAGTATCATACAAGGATAATTTATTGGTAGGATAAAAGTCAGGGTCAAAAGCGAGATTAACTTCAGCCATCCGTAAACGAGCTAGTAGCTCAAAATCGATATCTTTTCTAAAATACCCGAATTGGGCTCCTTTTTTAAAGTCGGCAATCAAATTCGTATGAATACATTTTTCTCCGTGTTCTTTAAATAGCTGATAGGCATTCGGGAAATATTTTTGGATTTCGAAAAGAAGCCTAGGATTCATCTGGGTTATCATGTCCTTCACCATTTCGAATGATTTAAACATTTTTTCAATGACGTTCGAATACATTCGATCGAGCTCATCCCACTTTAATGAATCCTGCTCTATGAAGCTTTGAACAACTTCTAAAACCATCGAATCCTTATCAGGAAAATGTTGATAAATCGTTTTTTTAGAAATCCCTAATTCGGCCGCAATAGCATCCATCGTCACCGACTTGACGCCGTAACGAAAGAATAATTGTGTTCCTTTTTCTAGAATACGTGATTTCATTTGCTAAACCCATTGGATTATCGGGTAGCAAAACTATGGAAACTTTTGTAGACTACAAAGTTTTCTTGCATTATTTTTAGATGGCCGGCTTGTTAAATTTGACTAACGGCCGAAATCATCTTGCAAGCGGACGATATCGGATTCGTCGGAAGGATGCTCCGCGTCGGTATGTTGCCATATCTCGGCAACTACACCCCAGTTAGCTAAACCGATCAACCGATGGCGCTGCCCAATAGGCAAGGTAATGCATTCCCCTTCTTGGTAAATCCCCGGTTCTGGCTGATCGTCTGTTGGCGAAATCGCCACCCCTACTGGTCCGTTTACCACAGTCCATAGTTCAGCCCGTCGAAAATGATATTGCCAAGATAAGCGCTTCGATGGTGCTACGACAAGAAACTTGGGACTAAGTTTTTGGGTAATTTGAATCGCGTCTAAGGACAGGTGTGAGAAAAATTGTGCCGCGAATTTGGTAGCTTGATCTTCTTGCAGGACGAAAAATCCACCCCAAGGACGGTTATGATCTTTGTCAACAATGTGATAACCTTGATCACGTATAAACGATTCTACTTGACTAAAAATTTCTGTGGGGGTACTTTCTGCCAACTGCATAATTAATATTTTGACAAAAATAAAAAAAAGACGGGAGAGGGCCCCCGTCTTTTCGATTTAACCTGTGAAAACTTATTACATGGTCCAACCTGCACGATATTCGCGCTTGACGAATTGGTTCGCAGGTTCAAAGTTGGTGATACGCATATTCGCAGCATCCCACTCAAGCTGTTGGCGCCCAATATATTTTGCCGTACGGCCTTCGCCTTCACGCAACATATACGAACGAATAGCCAAGTTACCCATCAACACAGACTCCGTAAACGGACCTGCATAATCAAATGGAGAACTAACTTCCATGTTACCGAAACCAGCTTTACAAGCTTCTACCCACTGGGTATTGTGACCGCCATCTCCGCCAATAACACGCGGCAACTTTGCCTTTGGCAATTCTGCCTCATCCACACGCTTACCATTTTTGAAAACTTTTGGATACATACCATACGTACCACACGTCATGATTCCCTTTGTTCCAATCAAAATAACACCATTAGTTCCATCCAAATCTCCGATGATCTCCGTTGCTGGAATTCCAGCTGGATGAGGGGCACGTAGGCCGCCGTCGAACCAGGTCAACTTCACATTTGATTTATTTTTAGGGGATGGTCCATAATTCAATGTCACCATCGATGATGGAGGACATCCTTCTGGAATCCACTCAGGAACCCAGTCGTTTAAAAATACGGAACCTACCGAACATTCTACATTCAATGCATCACGAATACCTAATACTTTGAATGGAGGATCCAATAGGTGGCAACCCATGTCACCTAGGGCACCTGTACCATAATCCCACCAGCCTCTCCACTTGAATGGAATAAACGCAGGATTAAATTCACGGTATTTAGCAGGTCCTAACCATAAATCCCAATCTAACTCCGCAGGTACCGCATGACCGGCAGCTGGATATGAAATCCCTTGTGGCCAAACCGGACGATTAGTCCAAACTAATACCTCAGAAACTTTTCCAATCACACCACCATCGAACCATTCTGTCATCTTCCGAACGCCATCCCCTGATGAACCTTGATTACCCATCTGCGTAACCACCTTCATTTCACGGGCTTTCTCAGTCATCATACGCGCTTCATAAATGTCGTGCGTCAATGGCTTTTGCACATAAACGTGCTTTTTGCGACGCATCGCCTCCATCGCAATGGTTGTGTGCGTATGATCTGGCGTAGACACAATAACGGCGTCAATATTGTCACCCTCTTTCTCTAATGCCTTGCGGAAATCTTTGTAATAATTTGCATTGGGAAAACTCTTCCGCGATTGTGCTGCGCGGCGATCGTCTACGTCAACTAGCGCAACGATATTTTCAGCGCCCTTATTAAATGAATTCATGATATCGCTTTGACCTTTACCGCCTGCACCGATACCCATAATGTTTAATTTGTCAGAAGGAGCTTTATATCCTTTTCCGAGTACGTGACGCGGTACGATATAAAAGCTTCCAGCAGCTATTCCAGCTTTTTTTAGAAAGTTTCTTCGTGAATTATTTCCCATTGTTTAATGATTTAGTTTAATTGACTTTAACTAGGCCAAAGTCCTTAGAAATGTTAGGGCGCTAAGTTGTAAAAATACCACCAAAAAAGCAATTATTTTCTTGATATTTTGCAAGTCTATAGGCCCAGCTCAGGATACAAAAAAGGGGATTCGTTTCCGAATCCCCTTTTACTATTTCCCTAAGAAAAACTATTCTGCTTTCTTAGATTTCTTCTCTAACTTTTTGATCGCTTGCTCACGCTCAACGCCTTCCATTTGCTCTTTCAAAGCAGATAAAGCTCCGATATCCCCCATTGTCGACTTCTCAGCAGTTGCTGTAGCTGTCTTCTCTGTTGTTTTTGTAGCTTTCTTCTTCTCTACTTTTACTTCTTCAACTGGCGCACCTGAGAATGTACGCATGTGCGATAACATAATCTTACGCTCGTCCTTATGAAATTCTGTAACGACAAAATCCAATGCCTCACCTATTTCCGCAGCCGACTCATCTGCTTTCGTTAATTGCTTCAACGGAGACAATCCTTCGATACCGTAAGGTAATTCAAGTGTGGCCATCTTATCGCTCTTCGAAATAACAGTTGCCTTGTGCGTAGAACCGATGGTGAATACACTCTCAAATGTATCCCATGGATTCTCTTCCAATTGCTTGTGTCCTAATGCCAAACGACGATTGTCCGCGTCTAACTCAATCACAATAACATCCAATGAATCTCCTACTTTAACAAATTCAGATGGATGCTTAATTTTCTTTGTCCATGACAAATCAGAAACGTGAACCAAACCATCAATTCCCTCTTCTAACTCAAGGAACAAACCAAAGTTAGTTAAGTTACGAACCGTTCCTTTGTGCTTCGTTCCTACTGCATATTTAGACAACAAATCTGTTTTGTTCCAAGGATCTTCAGTCAATTGCTTGATACCTAATGACATCTTGCGCTCAGAACGATCTAATGTCAACACAACTGCTTCCATTTCATCGCCTACTTTCAAGAAATCTTGTGGGTTACGCAAGTGCTGAGACCATGACATCTCAGAAACGTGGATCAAACCTTCAACGCCTGGCAATACTTCCAAGAAAGCACCGTAATCCGCTACGTTAACAATTTTACCTTTTACCTTAGATCCCACTTCCACATCAGCTACTAAAGCTTCCCATGGATGTGCTTGCAATTGCTTCATTCCCAATGAGATACGCTTCTTGTTCTCATCAAAGTCTAATACAACTACTTGGATTTTCTGATCTAATTTCAACACCTCTTGTGGGTGGTTGATACGTCCCCACGAAATATCTGTAATGTGCAATAAACCATCCACACCACCTAAATCGATGAACACACCGAAATTAGTCATGTTTTTGATCACACCTTCTAATACTTGACCTTTATCTAAGTTGTTCAAGATCAATTGGCGTTGTGCCTCAAGATCCTTCTCAATCAATACTTTATGAGATACAACTACGTTATCATTTGTATGGTTGATTTTCACCACCTTAACTTCCATATTTTTGCCAACAAAAATATCGAAATCACGAATTGGCTTCACATCAATTTGAGATCCTGGCAAGAACGCCTCGATTCCAAAAATATCTACGATCAAACCACCTTTGGTACGACGCTTTACGAAACCATTGATGATTGTATCTTCTTCCAAAGCTTTCTCAATGTTCGTCCACGCACTCATTACCTTAGCTAACTTACGTGATAAGGTTAATTGTCCGTTTGCGTCTTCTTGGTTCTCAATGTACACTTCTACTTCGTCTCCAGCTTTCAAATCCGGCATATCGCGGAATTCAGAAGCAGATACTAAACCATCAGATTTGAATCCAATGTTGATAATTACTTCACGGTCTGTTTTGCTCACAACAACCCCCTTCACAACTTCCTTCTCAGTTACCGAGTTTAGAGTAGCTTCAATCGCTGCCTCCATTTTTGCTTTTTGATCCGAAGTATAGTTACCTCCGAACCCTTTTCCTTCAACTAAATCCCAGTCGAAATCCTTTTTTACTTTTGTCATATGTACTTGCCCTGGATACATCAACGCGCTGGGCTAACGTGCTGAAATTAAGTGTTAAACAATTTTTAAATTGGGGTGCAAAGATAGGGAGAATTATTTTATTTTCAAGCAAATTCTTTAAATTGGAAGTTCAATAACCTGTTTACCATGAAAAAATCAGTTTCTTGGCTTGCAATAGCCATTTTTGCTTGCACCTTTTTTATGGGTAATGCGCAATCTAACTCACTCAAAACCAACATGTTTCTTTCTGAAAAGCCATTTGGCAAAACAGCTGCCAACGAACCCATTACGCTCTACACGTTGAAAAATACGCAAGGGATGGAAGTTCACATCATGAACTACGGTGCCATCATCACCAAAATTATTGTTCCCGACAAAAACGAAGTCATGGAAGATGTCGTACTCGGATTCGAAAATGTGGCCGATTACATCAAAGATTCGCCCTATTTTGGTGCCATAGTAGGTCGCTACGGGAACCGCATCGCTGCAGGAAAATTCAGCCTCGATGGGAAAAGCTATACACTTGCCGCGCAAAATAATGGTCAACACCTACATGGTGGATTAAAAGGTTTCGATAAAAAAGTATGGAAAATGATCGGGAAAAAAGAGGGAAGTATTACCTTAAAATATTTATCCTTAGATGGAGAGGAAGGGTTTCCGGGCAATTTAGAAATTCAAGTAACGTATACGTTGAATGAAGATAATGCCATTTCGATGGACTATACCGCAAAAACGGACCAAGCAACGGTGCTAAATATTTGCAACCACTCCTATTTTAATTTATCGGGAAATGCTAAGCGCGATGTGCTTGATCATGTGATCCAACTTAATGCACCCTATTTTATCCCCGTAGACAAGGTGCTAATCCCCACAGGTGAGGTGAAATCGGTGAAAGGTGGCCCCTTTGATTTTACTTCTCCTAAAAAAATTGGCTTGGATATTAATGCTGCCGATGAGCAAATTGCTTTTGGCAGTGGCTATGATCATTGCTATGCGTTTGATAAAGCGCCTGGGGCTTATGGCAAAATCGCACGTGTAGAGGATTCAATTTCTGGGCGAATTATGGAAGTTTTTACCACCGAACCTGGAGTTCAATTCTATACGGGAAATCATTTAAATGGGCGCCTCACTGGTAAAAATGGTGCTGTTTATACGAAGAGATCTGGGTTTTGTCTTGAAACACAGCATTATCCAGATTCGCCAAATAAGCCTAACTTTCCTTCGACCGTACTACGTCCCGGGGAGACTTATACGTCGAAAACAGTTTATCAGTTTTCTGTGCAATAAGTAGTTATTTTTGGCGTTCACCGGTAGACGCTGCCGGGGTTGAAGACCCCGGCAGCGTCACCTTCGCTTCATTCCACAGAACATCCATTTCTGTGAGGGTCATATCCTGTAAATTCTTGCCCATTTCGGCCGCACGACGCTCTAAATACTGAAAACGATAAATGAATTTTCGATTTGTTCGCTCAACTGCCCGATCCGGGTTGATGTCAATAAAGCGCGCGAAGTTTACCAAGCTGAAAATCAAATCTCCTAGCTCACCTTCGGCCTCCTCTTTTTGAGCCGCAGTTAAATCTTTGCCAACAAAAGTTTCTTTGAACTCCCCTAACTCCTCTTCCACCTTCTCCCACACTTGTTCTTTTTCTTCCCAATCAAATCCAGCACCGCGCGCCTTCTCCTGAATCCGCATGGCCTTCACTAAAGACGGTAGAGATCCCGGAACCCCTGACAAAACAGATTTATTTCCTTCCTTTAATTTCAACGCTTCCCAATTAGCCTTCACTTGCTCCTCCGTCTCCGCAACCACATCCCCATAAATATGCGGATGACGGCCCATCAATTTTTCGCATAACCCGTTTAAAACATCGGTCACATCGAAAGCACCTTTTTCAGAACCGATTTTGCTGTAGAAAACGAGGTGTAAAAATAGATCCCCTATCTCCTTGCGGATTTCGGTGAGGTCATTTTCCATGATCGCATCCGAAAGCTCATAGGTTTCTTCAATCGTCAAATGACGCAGTGTATCCATGGTTTGCTTTTTGTCCCATGGACATTTTTCGCGCAAATCATCCATCATACACAACAATCGATCGAAGGCCTCCGCCGCTATTGGATATTTCATATTTATGGGTTTAATCCGTATACGCGGACATAATCAATTAAAAATTTATTGGGGAAAATGGAATCGTCAACCCCTTTTTGGCCTCCCCAATTTCCGCCCACTGCCAAATTCAACAGGATATGTTGCTTCTTATCAAAAGGCCACTCCTCCCATCCGCGCCCCGAATTTTCAAATGTAAAATATAATTTACCGTCAATGTAGGACTTGACATATTGAGGCGTCCACTCCATCGTATAGACATGAAACTCCTTATCGAAATCATCCATTCGGGTCGTTGCCGTTTTTTGCGTATTAATCACGTGGTTAGACGCTTTGGTATGAATTGAAAAATGCATGACGCCCGGGTCATATCCAACATGCTCTAAAATGTCAATCTCCCCATTATCAGGCCAAAAAGCCGAACCGTAGTTGGACTGACTTGCCAACATCCAAATGGCAGGCCAATTACCTCGACCTGCTGGGATTTTGGCACGAACCTCAACTTTTCCATATAAAAAATCTTGCTTTCCTTTCGTCACAATTCGAGCTGAAGAATAACTCCTTGCCCCTATTGGTTCCTTGCGCGCTTCAATCGTAAGCACACCATTTTCAATATGGGCATTGTCCAAATCTGCATTCGTATAGTATTGCAACTCATTATTGCCCCAACCGGAACCACCCACATCATAGGACCAAATTTTATCATTTGGCAAGCCTGGTATCTCAAATTCATCCACCCAAATCGGCTTCTCCGTGAAGGTATATACTTTAGGCGGCGCTGGAGGTGTAGGAACAAATGGCTGCGCAGGGGCTGGAGTTTCCGCTTGAGAACAGGCAGCGACAGCCACTAAAGCCACACCACCAAAAAATGAAATCAGTTTAGACATGTTGATTTTTTAAGTAGCCAAAAATAAGCGGAAGGACACCATAAATCCTACCGATTATGTACTTTTGATGCATGGAATTTAAACTATCATCCTCCTACCAACCCACAGGCGATCAGCCTAGTGCCATTAAACAATTGGTGGATGGTTTACAAAAAAACGAAAAATCCCAAACACTGTTGGGGGTAACCGGATCTGGAAAGACGTTTACGATTGCGAATGTAATCCAACAAGTCAACCGTCCCACGCTAATTTTAAGTCATAACAAAACGCTCGCGGCGCAGTTGTACGGCGAGTTTAAGTCATTTTTTCCTGAGAATGCCGTTGAATATTTCATTTCCTATTACGATTATTACCAACCGGAAGCGTTCATTGCGTCAACGGGTACCTACATCGAAAAAGATCTTTCGATTAATCAAGAGATTGAAAAATTACGTTTAGCCACCACGGCAGCCCTGATGTCCGGTCGGCGCGACGTCATCGTCATCGCCTCCGTTTCGTGTATCTACGGTATGGGAAATCCGGATGAGTACAAAAATTCGATCATGCGCATTGGTGTGGGGGAAACGATTTCTAGAAATCAATTTTTATTTCGGTTGGTTGAAATTCTATATGCCCGAACGGAAGGCGAGTTTTTGCGCGGCACGTTTCGGGTCAAAGGCGATACAGTTGATATCTTTTTGGCGTATGCTGATTTTGGGTATCGGATTATATTTTTTGGTGATGAGATTGAAGAAATTCACCGCATAGATCCATGGACGGGAAAGAAAATTTCCAAGGAAACGATGGTGGCCATTTTCCCAGCGAATTTATTTGTCACGGGACGTGAGACGTTGAACAATGCGATTTCGGATATTCAGGCAGATTTGGTGAATCAGATTTCATACTTCGGAAAAGATGGCCGACTTCAGGAAGCGGAGCGTATCAAGCAGCGAACTGAGTTTGATTTAGAGATGATGCGCGAATTAGGTTATTGCTCGGGTATTGAAAATTACTCGCGTTATTTTGATCAGCGGAAACCAGGGCAGCGTCCGTTTTGCTTACTCGACTTTTTCCCAGATGATTTTTTAATGGTGGTAGACGAAAGCCACGCCTCGATGCCCCAAATTCGGGCGATGTATGGTGGCGATCGCTCCCGGAAAGAAGCCTTGGTTGAATATGGATTCCGTTTGCCTTCTGCGATGGACAACCGACCGCTCAAATTTCAAGAATTTGAGGACCTTGTGGGCCAAACAATTTTCGTTTCTGCGACGCCTTCCGATTACGAATTGCAACTTTCAGAAGGTGTGGTGGTGGAGCAAATTATACGGCCAACTGGACTTTTGGATCCGTTAATTGATGTAAGGCCAACGAAAAATCAGATAGATGATTTGATGGATGAGGTATATGATCGCATCAAAAAACAAGAGCGAACGCTGATTACTACGCTGACAAAACGCATGGCGGAGGAGCTTTCTAAATACATGGATCGTGTGGGAATCAAGTGCCGTTACATTCACTCGGAAATTAAGACGCTCGAGCGGGTAGAGATTTTGCGTGAGTTGCGATTGGGCGTGATTGATGTTTTGGTAGGCGTCAACTTGCTTCGTGAAGGGCTTGATTTGCCCGAGGTATCGTTTGTGGCCATTATGGATGCTGATAAAGAAGGATTTTTACGTGATATACGCTCATTGATTCAAACGATTGGTCGGGCTGCTCGAAATGAAAATGGAAAAGTTGTCATGTATGCGGACCGAATGACGGGGTCGATGGAAAAGGCGATTAATGAAACGAATCGCCGAAGAGAGCGCCAGCGTGCGTATAATATGGAACATGGAATTACGCCGAAAACGATTTGGCGGAGTCATGATGAGATTATGGAGCAAACGTCGATTGCGGATAAGATGGCTAGGCCGATGAAGGCCTATGGAATAACGCCAAAAGATCGATTGCAAGCAGCTGATCCGCTTTTAGCGTATCTTTCTAAGCCGGAATTGAAGAAACAAAAAGAGGCCGTACAAAAAGAAATGGAGCTTGCTGCGCGCGAGTTGGATTTCCCACTAGCAGCTAAGTTCCGAGATGAATTACTGGCGATTGATAAACTACTTGCCGTCTAAATCTTTTTAGGTACAGCTCTCCCTACAAGTTTATTTTCAGCCCCACGATCGCCGCCTTCGTGATATTCGGCGTCTTCGTTTACATCCCACAAGTTGTACAATTCCTTCCCTGCAACAATATTTTTTGTTGCCAGCATCGCAGTCATCATACTGTGATCTTGGTTATTGTACTTGTGCATGCCGTTACGTCCGATCAAACTAAGACCTTTATAGCCTTCTAAGTCTTCACGAATCGTTGCCAAATGATCCTT
>CAMCXW010000042.1 GCA_945883625.1 Spirosoma fluviale | reverse complement strand
TCGGAGACTTTTTCACCAACCCCAATGTATTTTACCGGAATTTTGAATTGATCCGAAATTCCAATCACAACTCCACCCTTCGCAGTTCCGTCTAATTTGGTTATTGCGAGTGCCGTGATTTCGGTTACTTTCGTGAATTCTTGCGCCTGAATAAAGGCGTTTTGGCCCGTAGATCCATCTAGCACGAGTAAAACTTCATGCGGCGCTTCAGGAATAAATTTCTGAATCACACGTTTGATTTTCCCTAGTTCAGTCATCAAATTGACTTTGGTATGCAATCTGCCAGCCGTATCAATAATCACAATATCAGCCTGCATGTCCACGGCCTGTTTCACCGTATCATATGCCACAGCCGCTGGATCTGTATTCATTCCATGATCAATAACTGGGATACCCACGCGCTCGCCCCAAAGTTTTAATTGTTCCACCGCTGCTGCACGAAATGTATCAGCAGCTCCTAGAACAACCTTTAATCCATTCTGATGAAACTGCGAGGCTAATTTTCCAATGGTCGTCGTTTTTCCAACTCCATTAACACCCACCACCATGATCACATAGGGTTTTTGGGTAGGTTCTGCAAAAGCATTTTCGATGTCGTATGATTTGTTCTCGTCCAACAACGCCGCAACCTCCTCACGTAATACTTGATCTAATTCCTCTGTAGAAACAAATTTATCGCGTTCCACACGACGCTCAATCCGCTCAATGATTTTTAGTGTGGTGGCTACGCCAACATCCGATGTTAATAGAATTTCTTCCAGCTCATCTAAGACGGAATCGTCAACTTTGGATTTCCCCAAAACCGCACGGCCCATCTTTGAAATCAAGCCTTCCTTGGTCTTTTCCAAACCCTTATCCAAGGCCTGCTCGAGGTCCGCTTGCTCCTCAGGAGCCGGCTTCTTCTTGAAAAAATCAAATAATCCCATCCGCTTGTGCGTATTTTATGAGGTGAAGGTAATAAAAAAAAGTCCCTGATGAAGGGACTTCAAATATTCTAGCTAAAAATGTGCCGACGAAAAACTAGTTTTTCAACGCTGCATTTACTTCATCTTGAAGAATGATTTCTTCTTTGAAGGTATATGCGCCTGTCGTAGGGTTTTTAACCGCTTTTATGATTTTAGCGTACTTAACGCCTCCTTCTTTCTTTAGTGTTGCAACTACTTTCTTTGCCATAATTCCTGGGTATTAAACCTATTTAATTTCTTTGTGTAGAGTAACTTTCTTCAATACAGAGTTATATTTTCTTAACTCAATACGAGCAGTTGTATTTTTACGATTCTTCGTCGTGATGTAACGTGACATCCCTGGTAGCCCCGACTCTTTGTGCTCCGTGCATTCTAAGATTACTTGAATACGATTTCCTTTCTTTGCCATAATTGTAATTTGGTTACGCCTCTATTCGAAACGGACTGCAAAGGTAGAAGAATTATTTTTTTCGCCAAAGGCTTTGATGAAAATATATAGTAAAAACCTGATAAATTTTCATGGGTTTAGGCATAGGCCTCTCAAATACACCAATGAGGCTTTTATTTCTCCTTTAGTTTCTTCATTTTTGTTTAATGAATTCAATTCAATACGATTTCCGTCCGGATAATTTTCAGCTTTCAGATCCTAATCAATATGATTTGGCCAACCTGAAAGCCGAGGAGATGATTATTTCGATCGGGCCTCAGCATCCGTCAACCCACGGCGTATTACGTTTAGAAGTCATATCCGATGGAGAACTCATTGTTGACGTTGTTCCTCACTTAGGGTATTTACATAGATGTTTTGAGAAGCATGCCCAATCACTTCCGTATAATCAGATCATTCCCTATGTAGATCGTCTCGATTACATGGCCTCCATGAACTCAGAACACGCCTACGTGATGAGTATCGAGAAGATGTTAGGTATCACAGGGACGCTACCCAAACGTATTGAATACATTCGTGTTTTAGTCGCAGAATTAAATCGCATCGCTTCACATTTTGTCGCTGTTGGGACTTATGGGTTAGATATTGGCGCATACACACCATTTTTATGGCTCATGCGGGATCGGGAACATATCCAACGCTTATTGGAATGGCTTTCCGGTGCCAGAATGTTATATAATTACGTTTGGGTTGGTGGATTGTTTTATGATTTGCCCGTAGGCTTTGAAGAGCGTACTGCGGAGTTAATTCCCGTGTTAAAAAATACGATTCGTGAAGTCCAACAAATCGTGGAAGGTAATAGTATTTTCATTAAGCGTACAGCCAATGTAGGTGTTTTACCCCTAAATCTAGCCATTAATGCAGGCTGCACAGGGCCGGTGTTACGCGGTTCAGGTTTGGCATTTGATTTTCGGCGTGTGGACGGATATTCCGTTTATCCTGAATTGCAATTTGATATTCCTGTCGGGGCAGGTTTACACGGTCAAACGGGTGATTGCTGGGATAGAAATCATGTGCGCGTACTTGAATGCATTGAATCCATTCGAATTATTGAGCAATGTTTGGAAGCGCTAACTGGCGAATATAAGCGTACACCAGCGTTTAATCCGCAGGAATTTGTTCCGAAAAAAATACGACCAGCCGCACAAGATATTTATGTAAGGGCTGAAAATCCGAAAGGAGAACTCGGATTCTTTATTCGGGCCGATGGGAAATCAGACATTCCCGCCCGAGTGAAAGTGCGCGCCTGTTCATTTCACCACCTTTCCGTAATTCCAGATTTGGCCAAAGGGGCCTATTTGGCAGATTTAGTAGCCATCATCGGTTCCATGGATTTAGTCATGGGCGAAGTAGATAGATAATATGACACACGCATTTTTACCTGCCTTGGAGGCAGAGATTAGTCGCCAACAAATGGGTAAGGAGCCCAAAGAATTGTATGATCCAATTCATTACCTGATGCAATTGGGCGGGAAGCGCATTCGCCCCGTTCTTTGTTTGTTAAGCTATTCCTTATTTAAATCTGATTGGGAAAAAGTTGTTCCTTCTGCGCTATCCATTGAAATTTTCCACAATTTCACCCTGATGCACGACGATATTATGGACAAAGCACCTCTTCGTAGAGGCAAGCCAACCGTCCATGAAAAATGGAATGACAACATCGCAATTCTCTCGGGGGATGTCATGCTCGTCAATGCGTATCAATATCTGAATAAATGCGATCATCTAAGTTTAACTGCCTATCAGTATTTATTGACGCGTTTTAATCGGACAGCTGCGGAGGTTTGTGAGGGCCAACAAATGGACATGAATTTCGAGACGCGAACAGAAGTTAGCGTGGAAGAATATATTGAAATGATCCGATTAAAGACTTCGGTTTTAATCGGGTTATCCATGGAGATGGGGGCAATTTTGGCAGAAATGGATAGGCCAATTTCCCAGGCCTTGTACGCGATTGGAGAAGCAGTAGGATTAGGCTTTCAATTGAAAGATGATTTACTAGATGTTTACGGTGACCCTGAGAAATTTGGTAAGCAAGTGGGTGGAGATATACTAGCAAATAAAAAAACCTATTTGTTGATACGCGCTTTTGAAACTGCCAAAGGAGATCAATTAACTGAACTCACAAATTGGGTTACTAAGTCAAATCCAAATCCTCAAGATAAAGTGCGCGCGGTGACTCAACTGTACACGGATTTAGGTATTCGTGAAGAAACGGAGGCCAAAATTAATGCATATTTTGATCAAGCATTTGAAGCCGTTGGGTTACTAGCCATCGCACCGGATAAAAAATCTGCCTTACGTAAGTTTATGGCCGGGTTGGTTGATCGGGAAGTTTAGTGTAGTTTTGTAGTCTTGTCAAAGCTTCCTTGCGGAGCTTTTTATGTTATGGATCAATCAATGTCAATTAGTTTACTAATCATGGGAATTACCGTGGCGATCTCCGTCTTAGCTATGCAAAAGTCTAGCTGGATGAGCGCAATGACTATGAATCCATATCGGATTTCCAAAAAGCATGAATATTGGCGTTTTATTACTTCCGGTTTTATCCATGCCGATTTTACCCATTTGTTTTTTAACCTGTTCTCGTTTTATTTTTTTGGGGGTCAATTAGAGTACATTTTTAACATGATATTTCCTGGATATGGGGTGGCCATGTTCGTGCTATTTTATTTATCGGCTATCGTTGCAGCCGATTTACCTACTTATTTCAAGCAGCAAAAAAATCCATATTTTAATTCTCTAGGAGCTTCAGGAGCAGTTTCGGCAGTCATTTTTGCCGGAATTTTATTCTTTCCTACCGAGAAGATTTATCTCTTTGGCCTCTTAGGTATTCCCGGATTTATCTATGTAGGATTGTTCACTTGGTATTCGATCGAAATGGATAAGCGAGGACGCGATTATGTAAATCATTCAGCTCATTTATACGGAGCGCTTTATGGTATTGTTTTCATGACACTGACTTATCCGCAAGTTTGGGTAACATTTGTTCAACAAATTAAAGCCATGCTATGATAAAACGGATCGCCATTTTAGGGTCGACAGGATCTATCGGAACGCAAGCATTAGCGGTTATTCAGCAGCATTCAGATGCCTTTGCGGTTTCTGTATTAACAGCGCAATCAAACGCGGATTTATTAGTCGAACAAGCCAAAAAATTTCATCCTAGTCACGTGGTGATTGGTGATGAGGCAAAATATGCCTTCGTCAAAAATGCACTTTCAGGAACAGATATTGAAGTTCTAGTAGGAGCAGAAGCATTGGAAGAGGTTGTTTGCTATGATCATGTCGATGTTGTTTTGACTGCTTTAGTAGGATATGCTGGTTTACTTCCTACCGTGAAGGCAATCAAAGCAGGTAAGCCAATAGCCTTAGCAAATAAAGAAACGTTGGTTGTTGCAGGGGCACTAATTATGCCATTAGCGCGTGAAATGGGCGTGCCTATTTTGCCCGTAGATTCGGAACATTCAGCCATTTTTCAATGTCTGATGGGGGAGTCGCATAATCCGATTGAAAAGGTAATATTGACTGCTTCTGGTGGTCCATTCCGAGGAAAGAAGCGTGGAGATTTAGAACAGGTGACGCGTGCGCAAGCATTGAAACACCCCAATTGGACCATGGGGGCGAAGATTACGATTGACTCTGCTAGTCTCATGAACAAGGGCTTGGAGGTGATAGAAGCTGCTTGGTTGTTTGATGTGCAAGCCTCCCAAATCGATGTGGTAGTTCATCCACAATCCATAGTTCATTCGTTGGTTCAATTTGAGGATGGCTCGATCAAGGCGCAATTGGGATTACCCGATATGAAATTGCCTATCCAATTTGCGTTAGGGTATCCTAATCGAATTCAGGCGGATTTTCCAAGATTTGATTTTAAAGACTACGCATCCTTGACTTTTGAGCAACCGGATGTGGAAACATTTCGGAATTTAGGACTTGCCTTTCAAGCGTTAGAAAAAGGAGGAAATATGCCCTGTGTTTTAAATGCTGCCAATGAAGTGGCCGTTGATGCTTTCCTAAAAGATCAAATCGGATTTTTGCAGATGTCAGATTTGTTGGCAACTTGCATGGATCAGGGAACTTTTTTATCCTCTCCGAGTTTAGAGGATTACATTAATACAGATAAAATTACACGAATAATGGCCCAGGAGTGGGTTAATAAATTAAAGCACTAGGTATGGAAGGTTTGATTATGGCAGGGCAGTTGATTTTAGGACTGTCGATTTTGGTAACGTTACATGAGTTTGGCCATTTTATTACAGCAAAATGGTTCAAAATGCGGGTAGAAAAATTTTATCTGTTTTTTG
Organism: Spirosoma fluviale; assembly: GCA_945883625.1. Taxonomy (GTDB): domain Bacteria; phylum Bacteroidota; class Bacteroidia; order Cytophagales; family Spirosomataceae; genus Aquirufa; species Aquirufa fluvialis_E. Next base: position 12,082 of record CAMCXW010000042.1, on the reverse strand, counting down.
ATTTTCTTTTTCCAATCCCAACGGTCTTAAATTTTGCTTTGTTTAAAAAGAAGGTTGGGGATACCGAATATGGTCTCGGTTGGTTTCCGCTGGGAGGATATGTCTCGATTGCTGGTATGATAGACGAAACTCAGGATGCGGCCAATTTGGCTAAAGAGCCTGAACCGTGGGAATTTCGCGCAAAACCAGCTTGGCAACGATTGATTGTTATGTTGGGCGGTGTGATTATCAATGTCATTACAGGTGTGGTCATTTTTGTTTGTTTGACGTATTCAAATGGAAATAATTATATTTCAAAGGATGAATTAAATAAAAACGGGATTGTTGCGCTGGAGTTGGGTAAGGAAATTGGTCTTCAAACCGGCGATAGGATTGTGAAAGTAAACGGTGCGGATTTTAAGTCGCTTGCCGACTTGCGTACATCGGATGTGTTGTTGGGAGATAATTCTTCTTATACCGTCTTGCGGGGTGATCAGACACTTGAGGTTAAAATCCCATCTGATTTTATTGAGAAATTAAGTGATAAAAAAGCTGGATTCATTGAGCCAATATCTGCATTTAAAGTGGCAGCGGTTGCGGCACCTGAAGAGCCGTCCATGTTTGGTGGATCTGCAGGGGTGATGTTGCCGGCTTTTTCAGCGGGATTAAAAGAGGGGGATTACATTACCTCCGTTAATCAAACGCCAATTCATTTTTATCATGAAGCAAAGGATGCGATTTCGAAAGAGGCAGGAAAACCAATTCGCTTAGGTATTTTACGCCAAGGGAAAGCGGATACCTTAGAGATGGTTGTCGCTAAAACTGGTCAAATTGGATTTGCGCCTGAGTTGTTGCTCCAAATGAAACACGATGATTATAGTTTCGGTGAGGCCATGGGTATCGGAACGGGACGTGCTTTTTCTGTCATCTCGGATAATGTGCGTGGTTTTAAGAAAATTGCAACAGGCGATGTTTCTGCTTCGAAGGCGTTGAGCGGTCCCATTGGAATTGCACAGATGTTTGGCGGTGTTTGGGATTGGAATCGCTTTTGGATGTTGACAGGTTTATTATCCATGGCTTTGGCCTTCATGAATATCCTTCCTATTCCTGCGTTAGACGGAGGCCATGCTATTTTCTTATTGTTTGAAATGATTACGGGTAAACCTGCATCTGAAAAGGTATTGGAAAAGGCCCAACAAGTAGGAATGTTAATTTTGTTAGCCTTAATGGCTTATACATTTGGCAACGATATTTTTAAGGCATTCTTCTGATATTGAGAACTGTATTAATTCTTTTGATGATGATGACGACGCCCATTTTTGGGCGTTCGTTGCATCCATTCCATTCTAGTGTGGGTGATTGCATCTATAATGCAAAAGATAAAATATGGGAAATCAGCATTCGGCTTTTTGAAGATGATTTAACTTTAGGTATTAGTCAATTTACCGGATCCCCATTTTCATTTCAAAAAAACCCGCAAGTCGATCCTATTTTAGAGAAATACGTCCGAAATTATTTTGGCATTCAGGTTAATCAAAAAAGAACTACCCCTTACCGATGGATTGGCTGGGAGCCAGTTGACGATATGATCTGGGTTTATCTCGAAATTCCATCTGACCAAGAACTATCCGGTGTTTTTATTGAAAATAGCTTGTTGGCCGACTCATTCCCTGATCAAACAAATCTATTACAAGTAGTACGAAATGCCCAAAAACGAAGTTATTTGTTCCTTAAAAACGAATGGGTTCAACGGCTTGAATAGGTGAATGTCTGCCAAATGGTCATGTGGCATGAAAATTGATAATTAGGGTCCCACTTCGGGAATTAAATCGAGGGGGAATTTATAAATAGTGTGTATGAATAATTCAAACGACCTTTTTAAGCATTTGCGCGTATCAGACATGTCTGATTTTGAGAATATAGAATTGATTCCGATCGGATCAGAGGGGATGGGGCAGGATGACAAAATGGGCGTTTTGTCAGAGGAATTACCGATACTTCCCATTCGCAACATTGTTTTGTTTCCAGGGATGGTGATTCCGATTACGGTAAGCCGACAAAAATCTGTGCGTTTAGTTAAGAAAGCTTATAAAGGAGATCGGACCATCGGAGTTTTAGTGCAAGCAAATAATTCCAAGGAAGAACCTCAGCCAGATGATTTATACAAAATCGGAACGGTGGGTCACATCATTAAAATGTTTGTGTTGCCAGGTGGAAATACGACTATTATTGTCCAAGGTCGCAAGCGTTTTGAGGTAAAAAATTACATTAAAACTGAGCCTAATTTAATTGCCAAAGTAGCCTATATTGAAGATACTTTTCCCAAAAAATTAAACAAGGAAAACAAAGCCTTAATATCAACTTTAAAGGAAAACGCAACTAAGATCTTAAATCTAAACCCTGAGATTCCGCGTGAAGCTCAAATTGCGCTCGACAATATTGAGTCCAATTCGTATTTGGTACATTTCCTCTCCTCTAATATTAATGCTGAGTTAATTGAAAAGCAGGCTCTTCTGGAAACATTAGATGGGATAGGCCAAGCGACAAGGTTACTGGGTCACATGCTTACGGACATTCAGTTACTTGAATTAAAGCGGGAAATTCAGAGCAAGGCTTCAAGTGATATTGATCAGCAACAGCGGGATTATTACATACGCCAACAAATCAAGGTATTACAGGAAGAGTTAGGTGTAGAAAGTCCGGAGCAAGAACTGGATGGATTGCGGGCGAAGGCAGCTAAGAAAAAGTGGACAAAAGAGGTCAATGATTTCTTTCATAAGGAACTTGCCAAATTGCAGCGTACCAATTCCATGTCCCCAGAATACCCCATGCTCATGAATTATGTGGAGCTTTTGGTAGACTTGCCTTGGTCAGAATATTCGAAAGATAATTTTGATTTGATTAAAGCAAAAAAGGTATTGGATGCGGATCATTTTGGCTTAGAAAAAGTTAAAGAGCGTATTATTGAATACTTGGCAGTTTTGAAAATGAAGGGTGATATGAAAGCCCCCATTTTGTGCCTTTATGGCCCTCCAGGTGTGGGTAAGACTTCCTTGGGTCGTTCAGTTGCCAAAGCACTTGGACGCAAATATGTCCGCATGGCTTTAGGTGGTTTGCATGATGAATCTGAAATACGTGGACATCGTAAGACGTACATTGGTGCGATGCCAGGAAAAGTGATTCAAAACATTAAAAAGGCGGGATCTTCTAATCCAGTTTTTATTTTGGATGAGATTGACAAGGTAGGTGGAGATCATCGCGGTGATCCCCAATCTGCTCTTTTAGAGGTGCTGGATCCGGAACAAAACAATAGCTTTTTAGACAATTACTTAGAGGTTGAATATGATTTGTCGCGTGTGATGTTCATTGCAACTGCGAATAATTTAGATACGATTCATCCGGCTTTACGTGATCGGATGGAAATTATTGAGGTGAGTGGATATACGATAGAGGAGAAGGTGCAGATTGCGAAAAAGCATTTGATTCCAAAGCAAAAGCTGGAGCATGGTTTAGAGAAAGCTAGTTTTAGTTTTTCGGATCAGGCTATTCAAAAAATTATTGAGGGGTACACACGCGAGTCCGGTGTTCGTAAATTGGAGCAAGTGATCGGCCGAGTTGTGCGTAAAATCACAAAATCAATTGCCGTTGGAGAATCGTATCCTGCCAAAGTTGTACCGGCTGATATCGTACGGATGTTAGGTCAAGAGGTATTTGAAAATGATTCATACGAGAATAATGAGTATGCTGGTGTTGTTACTGGATTAGCTTGGACGCCTGTTGGTGGTGATATTTTGTTTATCGAAACGCTTCTAAATAAAGGCAAAGGTCAGTTGACATTATCGGGCCAGCTAGGTGATGTAATGAAGGAGTCGGCAGTTGCCGCCTTAAGTTTCTTGAAGGCGCATGCGGATGATTATGAAATTGATTACCGAATCTTTGATCAATATAATTTACACATTCACGTACCTGCAGGTGCGGTTCCTAAAGATGGTCCTTCGGCAGGAATAACGATGCTGACTGCTATTGCTTCGGCATTAACACAGCGTCGTGTTAAATCGAATTTGGCCATGACGGGTGAAATTACGTTACGTGGAAAAGTATTACCTGTGGGTGGTATTAAGGAGAAGATATTGGCTGCTAAGCGCGCTGGAATTAAGGAGATCATTATGTGTGTAAAGAACCGCAAGGATGTGGAGGAGATTGAGCCTCATTACATTTCGGATCTTCGGTTCCATTATGTGGAACATGCGACGGAGGTTTTATCTCTTGCACTTTTAGCTGAGCAGGTGAAAAAGCCTGTTAAATTCGTTTTTCAGGAGGAAGCTAAGCCAACGGTGTCTGCTGAGGTATAATTAATCTGACCAGCTTCTAAGCAAAATTGAATAACTTTAGCTGCCTCTGTTCGCGTGAGTGGGCGGAGGCAGTTAGTCAAATCCTCTAGGGTCATCGGCCCATTTTTCAGGTAATTGAGAATTAATTTTTGTTCTGCTTCCATCCCTTCTGGGTATGCGCGACCATTTTGTTCTTTTTTACGTTGAATACATATATCGCACACGCCACAATTGATTAGTAATTGCTCGCCAAAATACGCGCTTATCTTACGTGTCCGACAGGTTTTTTGATCACGAACGTAGGATTCAACGGCATCGATTTTTGATTTACTGCGCTCTTTTTTTTGTAGGTACTCAGACCAGGAAATGGGCAGATTATCGATGTTTGCGCGTGGTGTGAGTAAGGTGAGTTTGGGTAACCCATTTTGTTTTTCGTATTCGATGATTTCGAATTTGGCCAATAGGTTTAAGTAGCGTTCGATTTCCTCGACAGGAACTTTTAGTTGGATACTTAGTGAAGCTTCTGAAATAGATACGAATTGCGTGTATAAATTCCCGCCAAACTGCCTCAATAAAAACTTCAAGAAGGATTCAAATTTTTCATTTCGAATTTGGAAGTCATAAAGTTCGGTCGCGTTTACGTGGATCTTGATTTTTGATGGGTTTTGAAAAGCATCACTCATGAGGAATAGACCTTCAGATTCAAGTGTTTTTAGCGCATAAAACGTCTCCGACGTGGGTAACTGGAATCTTCGGGCCATTTCAGTCCAGTCAAAATCATAGGTGCTTAGTTCGCCACTTCCTGCCGCGATTTGCAAGAAATTACTCATGGCTTGGTAGGTTTTACGAAGGACTTCAGCGCTCGGGAACGATTTTTCCCAGTTTTTCTGCAGCTCAATCAGATCATTTTCTTCAACTATGGCCACGGCATAGGCTTTTTGCTCATCTCTTCCTGCCCGACCAGCTTCTTGATAATAGGCCTCTATTGAATCTGGCAGATCCACATGCACGACCAAGCGAACATCTGATTTATCGATTCCCATACCAAATGCATTGGTCGCGACGATGCATTGAATTTGATTCGTGATCCATGCTTTTTGTCGGCTGGTTCGTTGGTCTGGACTCAAGCCAGCATGGTAGTAATCCGCTTTCATCCCTTGTTTTTGCAGGTAAGCGGCGATTTCCTGTGTTTTTCGTCGGTTACGCGCATAGACGATGGAAGAGCCGCCCACTTTCTTTAGCATTTTGAATAGTTGGGGTTCTTTGTCCTCAACCCATAAACAGGAGTAGGATAAGTTGGGCCTGTGAAAGCTTTTTTGAAATACTTTGGGGTTTTTGAGGTGTAATTTATCCAGTATATCTTGTTGGACTTCCTGATTTGCAGATGCCGTCAAAGCGATGCAAGGGGTAGATTCTGGCATTAATTGTTTAAAATTGATAATCTCTAAATAGGCTGGTCGGAAGTCGTATCCCCACTGGGAGATGCAATGTGCTTCATCGATTACGAGCAGATTGATTTGCATTTGTTTGGCGCGGGCAATAAACAAATCTGTTTTAAGGCGTTCGGGGGAAACGTATAGAAACTTGATTGCTCCGTAAATGCAATTGTCTAGTAGGATATCAATTTGCCGATTTGACATACCTGAAAAAACAGCAACGGTCGGAATGCCTCGTTGGGTCAACTGATCTACTTGATCTTGCATTAAGGCAATTAAGGGCGAAATAACGATGCAAATCCCATCTTGTGCCATGGCGGGCACTTGAAAACAAATTGATTTTCCTCCACCGGTAGGAAGTAGGGCAAGGGTATCTTGTTGCTTAAGAACGGATTCGATAATCTCCTGTTGGAGTGGTCGAAAGGTGCTATGGCCCCAATAGTTTGCTAATATGTGCTGAATATCTGCCATTTGTTCGTTCAAAAATACCAAAAAAAGTGTGTATCGAGACCGCTTGATTTTATTTTAAAAATAAACTGAAGAAATATGCGGTAGAATTTATGCCAAAGCTTATTTTTATAATCGATATAAATAAATGTAGCATGTTGAATGAGCAGGATTTAGGCCAATTGAGGGTAAGGGGGATCAGTGAGGAGGAAATAGGCCAACAAGTTGGATATTTTGTAAATGGGTTTCCATGGATGGCTTTAGAGAAGTCGGCAACGGTGGGTGATGGCATAATTCGCTTTTCCGAGGTGGAATTAGCTGATTTTGTCAGTTTGTTTGAACAAGAGAGTTCCGCGCTTTCGATGTTAAAAATGGTACCAGCATCGGGTGCTGCGACGCGTATGTTTAAGTCATTATTTGAGCATTTGACGTCAGGCGAGTCCAATAAGGAATCGCGTTTGTTTTTTGAGCAAATTCAGAATTTTGCATTTTATCCAGCCTTGGAAAAATTGATTGCCTCGAGTGATGGCGAAACGGAGGTTTTAACACGTTTATTGGCTTCCCAAGGGCTTGAATATGGAATTTTACCCAAAGGTTTATTGGAATTTCATGCCTATGGATCGGGTGCGCGAACGCCTTTTGAGGAGCACTTAGTGGAGGCGGCATTGTATGCATCAAATGGGGAGTTGGCACGTTTACACTTTACCGTTTCCCCGGAACATCGTTCTCGTTTTGAGGCCTTGGCGGCCCGTTTGATACCGGTTTGGGAGGCACATTTTGGTATTCGATATGAGTTGAGTTTTTCGGAACAAAAGCCAAGTACGGATACGGTTGCGGTGAATATGGATAATTCCTTGTTTCGTGAGTCGGATGGATCGCTATTATTTCGTCCAGCGGGACATGGGGCTTTATTGGAGAATTTAAATGATTTGCAAGCGGATGTGATTTTTATTAAGAATATTGATAATGTCGTTCCTGATGCGCTCAAAGATTCGACGATTTTATATAAGAAGGCATTGGGTGGATTATTGGTCTCCATATTAGCTAAAACAGAATCGTTTGGGAGTCAGTTGCGTGCGAATCCTTCGGAAGAATTAATTTCGGAGGCGCTTGTTTTTATGGGGACTTATTTGGGCTATGTGCCATCTCCTGATTTTGAACAGTTGTTTTTGGCGGATCAAGTTGATTTGCTTTTGTCTGTTTTAGCTCGGCCTACGCGTGTTTGTGGTGTTGTAAAGAATACGGGAGAGCCGGGTGGCGGTCCTTTTTGGTGCCCGGATGAAATGGGAAATTTATCCTTACAATTGGTTGAATCTGCTCAAGTAGATATGAATAATCTAGGCCAAAAAGAACTGTTTGCTGGATCGACGCATTTTAATCCGGTAGATTTGGTTTGCGCGCCGCGTGGCTTAGATTTATTGGCATTTCGTGATATGGCTACTGGATTTATAACGGAGAAAACCAAAGATGGTCGCGGATTGAAGGCGCAAGAATTGCCAGGTTTGTGGAATGGTGCGATGGCCTACTGGAATACGGTGTTTGTGGAGGTTCCGTTGGAAACATTTAATCCGGTGAAAACGGTTACTGATTTGTTGCGACCTGCGCACCAAAACAGGGTATAGTTTTTGAGTTTGTAAAAAAACACCTAATTTTGCACCTCTTCCAGCAGATTGTTTTGGAAGTATATAAATGCTTGATTACAGAAACCTTGTCCGGTATCCAGGCAAGGTTTTTTTATAATCAGTAACTTGATTTTAATTATCAAGTAATTTTTAATTAAAATGAGCTTTTAAACGTAATATTAAAAAAGAAGAGAGGGTCAAGCTCTACGCTGCCGGTGGTCAAAGACCACGGCAGCGTAGCAGTTGGCCAGTTTTATTTCCCGCTGCCGGGGTCGAAGACCCCGGCAGCGGGAAGCGGCACCCTGTCAACCTAACAAATGTAATATGGCTTTAGAACAAACATGGCGGTGGTTTGGACCGAATGATCCCGTTAAATTATTTGATGTGCGCCAAGCAGGGGCAACAGGTATTGTGAGTGCATTGCATCAAATTCCCAATGGACAGATTTGGGAATTGAAAGATATTTTGGAGCGAAAAGCGATCATTGAAGCCGCGGGATTAACGTGGTCTGTGATTGAAAGTATCCCCGTGCATGAGGATATCAAAACTCGTTCAGGTAACTACCAGCAATATATTGAAAACTACAAGACATCGATCAGGAATGTTGGCAAAGCAGGTTTAGACCTCGTTTGCTATAATTTCATGCCCATTTTGGATTGGACTCGGACCGATTTAGATTTCCGTTTCCCGGATGGAAGTACGGGCTTGCGTTTTGATGCAGCAGAATTTTGTGCCTTCGAATTGTTCTTATTAAGGCGCCCCGGAGCAGAGCAACATTATACATCGGAGCAAATCACCCGCGCTGAAAAATGGTTAGCGTCAGCTACACAAGAACAGCAAGATAAATTAATTCGTAATATCATCGCCGGCCTTCCGGGTTCTGAAGAAAGCTTTACATTGAAGTCTTTCCAAGAAGCCTTAGATACCTATGCAAACGTAGGAGAGAAGGAATTGCGCGCGAATCTCTATGATTTCATTCGGGAAATTACGCCAGCTGCAGAGGAGGCTGGGGTGATGTTGTCGATTCACCCAGATGATCCACCCTATCCGATTTTGGGATTGCCACGTGTAGTGAGTACCGAAAGTGATGCGGTACAATTGCTGCATGCGTACGAAAGTAATGCCAATGGCTTGTGTTTTTGCACAGGAAGTTATGGCGTCAGAAAAGACAACGATTTAGTGGGGATGGTTGAGCGATTAGGACATCGTTTTAATTTTATTCATTTGCGTGCGACGCGAAGTGATGAATTTGGCAATTTTCATGAGGCAGACCATTTGGATGGGGATGTGGATATGTTTGGGGTGATGAAGGGTTTGATCAAGGAGCAGGACAAACGTATCGCTGAAGGGAGAAAAGATTGTCGACTACCATTCCGGCCAGATCATGGACACCGCATGTTGGATGATTTGCAAGCGACCAAAAAGACGAATCCAGGCTACACGGCGATTGGCCGACTGCGTGGTTTGGCCGAATTGCGTGGATTAGAAATGGGGATACGCGGTTTTTTGAAATAATTTTCTACAATCCCGTTTTGTTTTCTATTACTAATTGTTAACTTTGCACCCCCATAAGTGTGGGATAACTCCATCTAATTGAGTTTAAACGCATGAGAGGGATTAAATGATTTTATAATTAAACAGGTAATTACGCTAAAATGCCAACTATTCAGCAATTAGTGCGCAAGGGACGTGAGCAAATGACTTGGAAATCTAAGTCACCTGCTTTGGATTCTTGTCCACAAAGAAGAGGGGTTTGTACTCGTGTATACACGACGACTCCAAAGAAACCAAACTCAGCGATGCGTAAAGTAGCGCGTGTACGTTTGACAAACCAAAAAGAGGTGAATGCCTACATTCCAGGTGAAGGTCACAACTTGCACGAGCACTCGATCGTATTGATCCGTGGTGGTCGTGTGAAAGACTTACCAGGGGTTCGGTACCACATTATTCGTGGCGCATTGGATACTGCCGGTGTAACTGGTCGTTTACAATCTCGTTCGAAGTATGGTGCCAAACGTCCTAAACCAGGTCAAGCAGCTCCAACAGGTAAGAAGAAATAATTTATTAACTGAAAGATCCAGTATGCTACGTTAAAGCAGAAGTTTGGGTCGAAATTAAACAAAAACAACATGAGAAAGGCGAAACCAAAAAAGCGCTACGTATTACCAGATCCTAAATTTAAGGATGTATTAGTAACTAAGTTTGTAAACAACTTAATGTACGACGGAAAGAAATCAACTGCATTTACTATTTTTTATGATGCATTGGATAAGGTTGAGGAGCGTACAAAGGAAAACGGTTTAGAAACTTGGAAAAAAGCATTAAACAATGTGATGCCATCTGTCGAGGTTAAGAGCCGTCGTGTGGGTGGTGCCAACTTCCAAGTACCAACAGAAGTGCGCGCTGAACGTAAAGTTTCATTGGGAATGAAGTGGTTAATTGGTTATGCACGTAAGCGTGGTGACAAAACAATGATGGATCGTTTAGCGAACGAAATCATTGCAGCATCTAAAGGTGAGGGAGCAGCTGTGAAGAAGAAAGATGATACGCATAGAATGGCGGAGGCGAACAAAGCGTTCTCTCACTTCCGTTTCTAATTCAATTGAATTATGTCAAAAGGCCGACCAGCAATGGTTGGCCTTTTTTTTGCCCTGTGGAGTTAATCGAGCGGGCTAGTGGAGTATTCCTAGAATTTTAGTAGCTTTGGCAAAATTCAACAAATTAATATGATTTCTAAGAAGGCCAAATATGCGTTAAAGGCGCTAAAAGTACTTGCTCAGTCATATGAGAAGGGCCCATTGTTAATTTCGCACATTGCGGAATCGGAAAAAATCCCCAAAAAGTTTTTGGAGGCGATTTTATTGGAGTTGCGTAACCATGGAATTTTACAGAGTCAAAAGGGTAAGGGTGGCGGATATTATTTACGCGTTCCACCGAGTGAAGTAACATTTGCAAAGATTATTCGGATTGTGGACGGTCCAATAGCACCGGCTTTATGTGTATCCTTGCATTTTTATGGAAAGTGTGATGATTGTGCTGATGAGGAAACCTGCCAGTTGCGAACGGTATTGGCCAAATGGCGGGATGCCAATTTATCTGTTTTAGAAAAGACAACATTAGAGGAGCTTATTTAAGCTCCTTTTTTTTATTCGTATAGATGATTCAAATTTTTCATTTTGAAATCATCGGGATCTAGTTCTAAGAATTCTTCCCAGAATGGATTTTCTGGAACTGCGGCTTTGCAGATGATGGGCGTTTTCTTGATGGGGTGAATGAAATACAATCGACGTGCGTGCAAGTTTATGCTGGCGTCAATGTTAGATTTATCGTAACCGTATTTAATGTCACCTCTGATTGGGCAACCTAAGGTTGATAATTGCACGCGAATTTGGTGTGGTCTGCCGGTGATCGGTTCCACTTCGACTAGGTAGTGTAGGTTAATTTTCCCTAGTATTTTATAGTTCAGTTCGGCTTTGAGTGCTTTTCCTTCGGGGTAGTCGTAAGCGGTTGTGATATTCTTTGCTTCATTCTTCAAAAGGTAGTGTGTTAATTTTCCTTTCTCTGGATAAGGCTTCTTGCGTGTGACGGCCCAGTATGTTTTTTGAATATCGCGCTTACGAAACATTTCCATCATGCGCTCGAGTGCTTTGGATGTGCGGGCAAAAATAACGAGACCACTTACCGGACGGTCTAGTCGGTGAACAGGATGAAGGAATACGGCGCCGGGTTTTTGGTACTTTTCTTTGATGTAGTCTTTGAGAACATCGGTTAGTGTAACGTCACCGGTGCTATCACCTTGTACGAGAATACCTGCCCTTTTATTGACGATAAGGAGATGGTTATCTTCGTAGATGATGTGATAGTCTCTCATTGGAATGTATTTTTAGCTCGAAAGATCGGGCTAGATTTGCGATGCAAAGGTAGGATTATTTCGCGATAAGTCGGCAGGCGCAAAATATTTTAAATTTTTTTCCATCAATTTTCTCTTGATTCTCAGCGAATTAGGTATTTGGGTATAAATTAATTCGTGTAGTGAGTTGGTATTTATAAATTATTCCTACATCTTTGCACTCCCAATTGCTAGGAAAACGATTCTGGCGCATTGACTTAGGGTTTGGTTGCTTGAGTTTCGACTTGGTGATTAAGCTTAAAGTTAAAAGAGTTCTTTGACGTGTTGGTAGAAATAAAGACGAGGTTAGTTCTTTAAATGAGCTAATCAGAATAAGTAGCATTCAAGACAAGGATGTAGACAATTTTCTTATATTAA
>CAMCXW010000041.1 GCA_945883625.1 Spirosoma fluviale | reverse complement strand
ATCGCTATGCGCTGAATGCGCAAGGTGAAATTGCCGACGTAAATACCTACGAAACCATCGTAGATGGCTTGCCTGATCACGGACGTGATAATGCGAAACCATTTGTGTTCGATAAAGACAAAAAACATATTTATGTAACCATCGGCTCCTGGAACGATCCATGCCGCGTGCCCGGAACCGGGAAAGGCATGAGCCCCTGTGCGATTCTGGATTCAGCAGGAGGGATTTGGCAATTTGATGCCAATAAACTTAACCAAAGATTCCAAGACGGCGTGCGGTACGCCACTGGTTTAAAGAATGCCGTCGGGATTACCTGGAACACCCAAACAAATTCCCTGTTCGCCATGGCGCACGGACGCGGTCAATTCCACGATTTTTATCCTCAATATTATACGCCTCAAATGTCCCAGGAATTACCTGCTGAGGCGATGTATGAATTCAAAAAAGCAGGCGATGATGCCGGCTGGCCCTACATCTACTACGACCAAAAACAAAATAAAAAGATCGTTGCGCCCGAATACGGTGGAGACGGAAAGAAAACAGGCGGTGAGAATGCCTTGGACCCAACCGTTGCCTTTCCTGCGCACATGGGACCCAATGATTTGTTATTCTATACGGGAAATCAATTCCCTGCCAAATACAAAAATGGTGCGTTCATTGCCTTCCATGGTCAATCTTCTGAATTTAAAAAAGGCTACCTCGTTGGCTTTGTGCCCTTCAAAAACGGAAAGCCAAGCGGCAAATGGGAAATCTTTGCAGATAACTTTGCGGGAACGGATTTGGTGAAGCCAACGGGCCCGATCCAGCATCGCCCATGTGGGTTGGCACAAGGTCCCGATGGTTCTTTATATGTTAGTGACGACTTAGGTGGCAGCATCTACCGCATCACCTATAAAAAATAATTGCATCTTTAGTTAAATTTGATGCCTATGCGTGCGCTCGTTTTTATTTTCATGTTGATTTTGCCGGGCTGCCTGCTCGCACAAAAACGCTTTGTGCGCATCCAGCTGCCCAATGCCACGCCATTAGTGGGGCAATTTCAATCGGAAGATGAGCGTGCGATCCAAGTACTTGAGCTGAATTTAGGACCGATGCAGGTGATAAAATCACAGATTCAAGCGCAAGATGAACTCGGGAATTCAATTCGTGTGGAGATTCAACTCAATGATAACCGCACCATTATCTGTGCATTGCAAGAACTTTCCGCGGATCAAGTGCAAGCCATTAGTCAGGAATTAGGTAATCTAGCGATCTCACGCGCAAATGTAAAATCACTTCGCTACCTGCCCGAAGTCGCCGGTGGACAAGCCGGGATTCAATTTGACAATCCCCATCCGACGCGATACTTTTTTGGTCCATCGGCTATCCCGCTACGCAAGGGAGAACGCTATTATCAAAACGCCTACATTTTAGCCAACAGCGTGCAATATGGCATAAGCGACCACTTTTCCATGGGTGGTGGCGCGGTGATTCCCTTTGCTTTTTTCATTACCCCCAAATGGGGATATCAAGTGGCTCCTAAATGGCACCTTGGTTATGGTATGTTGGCCGCAACTTCTTTCATAAATGACTTTAATTTTGGGTTAGCGGTTGCCTACGGTTCCGCCACGTATGGAACGAGGGAACATAATGTGACTTTAAATGGTGGTTGGGGCGCTGTAAAACAACAAGATCCCAATTCGAGTTATGCATGGCGTGGAGCGCGCCGACCGATGTTTACGATTTCGGCCATGACCCGTATTTCGAATCGTGTGATGCTCGTGACGGAGAATTGGTTGTTCTCCCTGCGCGAATATGATTTCCAAACTGAAACCTATTCCATGAAAAATCGGGGAATTTTGTCGGGAGGTTTGCGATTTATGGGGGAGAAAAATTCCTTTGATTTTGGTGTGTTAATTCCTGCTGGGGAAGCAGTCGCCATACCGTATATAGATTACGTATTCAAATTTTAACATGAAAGCATTTAAATACATCGCACCTTTTTGCATGTTCGCCTTTGCCTATTGGTCCTTTCATTCCACCGGGTTGGCTTGTTGGGCCGGATTCTTATTTACCTTCGCCTTCGTCCCCGGTATCGAACTTGTCTTAAAACCAGACGCGCGCAATCTAGCCGCTGAGGAAGAGGCTTTAGCCAAAAAAGATAAGCTTTACGATTGGATTTTATATGTGGCTTTTGGTTTACAGTTTGTCACGTTGTATTTCTTTCTAGTTAGCATGACCGATGAGTTGGCCTGGTCAGATCGCCTAGGCCGAATCGCCATGATGGGCTTGATGGCCGGTATTTTTGGAATTAACCTCGCCCATGAATTAGGTCATAGGTCGAATAAAGCAGAGCAATTTATGGCCAAATGTTTATTGCTGACCAGTTTATACATGCACTTTTTTATCGAGCACAATAAAGGACATCACACGCACGTGAGCACGCCAGATGACCCAAGTTCGGCCAAATACAAGCAATCCGTTTTCGCGTTTTGGTTACAAACCTTTCCGGGAACTTTGCGGAGTGCGTGGCGGATTGATGCCCAACAAACCAGTTTGTTCATTGGCATCCAAATCCTGTTTTTAGCCCTAATCGGCTGGTTTTTCGGGACCCTGGTGATGGGCTCATTCATGGCGGCCGCGCTGATTGGTTCTATCCAATTGGAAACGGTTAATTACATTGAGCATTATGGGTTGGCGCGTGATCGCGTGGAATCAGGCCGTTATGAGCGTGTGAAGCCCCATCATTCCTGGAATAGCAATCACATTATGGGACGTTTGTTGTTGTTTGAGTTAAGCCGACACAGCGACCATCATTTCCAAGCATCGCGTAAATATCAGGTACTTCGCCACCAGGAGGATACCCCTCAAATGCCTACGGGATATCCGGGAATGATTTTATTGGCCCTCGTTCCACCGATCTGGTTTTGGGTGATGGATGTGCAAATGAAACGTTTTGGGGTCTTGCCTAAAACGAGCGAACCGCTTTCACCAAGCATTTAAAATCCTTGAAATAGGGAGATTGCAAACCTGTTTGCAGGTTGTGCGTGTAGGCGTTGTCTTTGTCCACTTCCGAAGAAGTCCAATACCAGGCGGATTGAAAAATACTTCCTCCGCCGATCTTCTTGTGGTTTAATTTGGGATGAATCAAATCGAACTCTTCTTTGGTTGGCAAACGCCAATCATCAAATCCATTTTGAGTTAAATCCTCACACGCTTTTTGCGCCTGTTTGAAATCCATTTTTCCAACGTTTTCAACAGTTGCGATCAGGCCATGTCCATTTTTTTCGAAGATGACATAACCGCCATTTTTGATTGGTGGAATTCGTTTATTGGTGCTGCGGTCTGCTTCTTGGCCAAAGGCCGGCGAAATGATGAGTAAGCAAAGTATAATTCGAAGCATGTGGTTGATGATTACGTAATTTGGTGTTTCAAAATTAGAGAAAATAGTGTCATAAGGAAATAATATTGTTGATTATCCGTTTTAACCTCAAATCAATATTGAAATTAAATTGTATTTTGCATCTTTATTTAACACTCCTGATTCTTTGAATGAAAAAACGTTTTTTTGCCTTTGGTATTTCATTCCTTTTCTTGTTTTTTTCGGCATGGGTGAGTGTGGGCCAACAAACCACTTTGCTTACTGATCCAGCCAAAACATTTCGTCAAGCTAATCTCTTTTTTCAGTCCAAAAACTTCATCGCTGCGCGGGAAGAATTCATTCAATATGTAAGCTATTTGCAGCAACAACCCCGTGAGTCTACGGCGGAAAAAACACAGGTGGAATATTACATCGCCATGTGTTCGATTTACACCATGCGTCCCGAGGCGGAAATGCAAGCCATTCGCTTTGTTTCGGAACACCCAGAAAGTCCATTTGCTGCCCTACTCAAACGTGAAATGGGGGAGTTTTACTATGAAACAGGTGATTGGATCCGCGCTATTCGTTACTTGAGCCAAGCTGCTCAAACCAATTTGGAGTATGCTTATTTCATGGCAATTTCAAATTATCAATTGGGCCATTACCCTGAGGCATTAGCCATTTTCAATAATTTAAAGAATGAGACTGAAGTGGAATATGCATTACCAGCTGCTTATTATGCGGGTGTTATGCATTTTAAACAGGGGGAATATGAAGAAGCGGTTTCCGACTTTAAGATTGCTGCCACAGACCCAGCCTATACAGCTGAAGTTCCTCAATGGATATGTTCGGCATTGGTTAAATTAGGTAAATTTCAAGATTTGGAAATATACGCGGAGCCTATATTAGCAGACACAACCGGGAAATATCAAAAAAAGGAAATTGCATTTATTTTGGCTGAGAAGCAGTTTCAGCAAGGTGATTTTGTTAAGTCAGCAAAGAATTTCGAGATTCTTTACAATCATGCGCCTGACCTATTTACGCGGAGACGTAATTTCAAATGGGCATTCGCATTGTATCAGTCAAAACAAGATGACAAATCGCTGGAAATTTTAACGAAAATAGCTTCACCTTCTGATTCGCTTGGACAGGAAATAGTACAATTGACTGCAGATATTTATCAGAGGCAAGGAAAAATTGATGAACGATTAGCTTTGTTAGTCGAGATTGCGCGAATGAATTATAATCCTGTGCTGCAGGAGAATGCATTTATTGCCCGTTGGGAAATTCTTAAATCTCAAAAAGACTGGCCGTTTATCATTCAAGAGGTCAAAAAATCACAGACATCTGATACGAATCCAGCGCATGCGGAATTGTTCGTTGACCTAGCCCTTTTCGCGATTCAGCAGACACAAGATTTGTCGGCCTTATCCCACTTCATGCTCCATTCACCCGCCGGAAAGGCCAAATTCCAAGCCTTATATCAATTGATGATGTATGAAAAGGGTGCTCAATATTACGCGGCAAATGACCAAAAGCGGGCGATTACCTTCTTGAAGCGTTCCTTGGAATATCCGTTAAATCAAGAAATGGCGTGGAATGCGCGCTATGCCCAAGCGGAAATCTTAGCGAGAAATAATAAGAATTCGGATGCGATTAAGCTGTATATGCCTTTGTTGGAGGAAACAAGTAAGCCAACTGGTTCACCGGAATTAAGCCAACGGATTCGCCTAAGTTTGGCGCAGTCCTTCACCTACATCACGATGTATGATCGGGCGCAAAACTATTTTGAGGATTATTTATCCAATAAATTACAAGTTTCAAAAACGGTGGATGATTTTAGAAATGCAGGTGAAACGGCTATTGCTAATGGAAAGATTAATTTAGGATTATCTTATTTTGATCAAGGTATAGCACTAGGTCAAACCGGTATAAGTTCTTTATTAGAGCGAAAAGCTGCGGTGTTAATGAATGAGCGAAGATTTGAAGAAGCACATTTTGTTTATAAAAAATTAAGCCAAGTAAGCACAAATGGCATTAAGCATGATGAGGCATTATTTTTGGCAAATTTGGCTCGTTTTAGATCTCAAAATAAACTAGTTTTTGCGGAATTAATTTCTTCCTTGAGTGCATTTATACAACAAGCCACGCTTGGAAATTCTTATTTAAGTTCTTCCTTGTTGTTACGTGGGGAAACGTATGAAGCTACGAATCAATGGATTTTGGCATTAGCTGATTACCAGCGATTAGTTCGTGAATTCACAAAAGACTCTACCTCTAAGGAGGCATTAATTGGGGCTAGTGAAATATTAAAGCGTGAAGGTCGAAGCGAAGAAATATTTGAATTACGTCAGATTTATTCCTCAGTAAACGGCGAGGAAAAGGGGGATGATGAAGAGCTTTTTGATTTGTGTCAGTCTATTTTTAACTCAGGAAAATACCGTATAGCTGTTCCAGAGCTTGCTAAATTTGTTTCTAAATACCCGAATTACGCCCAAATAGGCGAAGTTTATTGGATGCTTGGGTTTGGTACTTTTCAAACGAAAGACTGGAGGAATTCAGCGACCTACTTGAAACGAGTTGTTAATTTGAATAATCAAACTTCGAAAAAATCAGAAGCCTTATGGTTGCTTGCTTCCATTGAATTGGAACAAAAAAATACCGTAAATGCGGCTGCTTTTCTTACTGATTTAGTAGTAGATAAGTCAGGGAATGAAGCGTTTAAATTTAAAGCTAGACCTGTATTAGTTGATATATATAAGGCCTCGGATCAATTAAATAATCTTGAGTCTATGATGGACTTAGATTTTGATTTAGAGCAAAAATCTCAATTGCATTTCACTATCGCGCAAGCTTGGTTGATTAAGCAAAACAAGGCAGATGCTGAACGTCATTTCATGAAGGTTGTTCAAATAGATAGTATGGATTTAGGAGCGCAGGCACTTATCGAGGTGGCTTTAATTCATTCACAATCAGGTGATTATAAAGGTTCTACGGATTTAATCAAAGCATATTTTAGCCAAGAGGGCGCACGCTATTATGAAGTAGCAGATGCCTGGGTAGGGAAGGCTTATTTATTGATGGCCGATAATTTCATTGCGTTGAAAAATGGCCGACAAGCCAAAGTCATTTTAGATAGTATTTTGTCCAGTATGCGTGATGAAAGCATTCTGCTTCAGGCAAAGAAAAAATTAGAAGAATTAAGTAAATGAGGGGTATAACGACTATTCTTTTTGTCCTTGCTGCGAGCGTAATTAGCTCGAATATTTCCGCACAGGAAATTGACAAAACGGTGATTATAGTTCCAGGTGGCGCGAAGTCCCTTTGGCAACTGAAGGTATCCGAACGTCAATACCTGCCATTAAAGTCCTTTAAGATGCCTTTAAGCATCAAGGAAATGAAGCAGCAAGCGACAAGTCTCACGTGGCCAAGCGATTCTTTGCCAAATATCCAAGCGCCACCCGCGCAGGACATGCGTTCCCGCGATACAGCCAAAGTGGCTTTTGGTGAGAAATATGATAACGTCTTGCAGCTCGGGGTGGGCAATTATGGACATACCTTGTTGAACTTTAATGCGAGCCATTCACCACAAGAAAATAAGTTTATTGGTTTTTATTTGAACCATGACGCCAATGCGCAAGGACCGGTCCAATCCACCTATTCTGCCCGTAGTGAAAATCAAGCCCGTTTGGTTAGCAGATATTTAGGTGCTGTGAATTTCTGGGAAGGGAGTCTATCTGCAAGCCGACAAGTCAACCACGCCTATGGCTTACCTGAAATACCTAGTTTTGTGAAAGCTGCGGATATTCGTTTGAATTACACATATTTCAATGTGTTGGGCAAGGTGTTGAGTGCGCGTAAAAATGCACATTCAGATTATAAATTGACCTTAGATGCGGGCTTGCTGCAGAATCCAGGTGGACTTTCGGAGTTAATTGCGAAGTCTCATTTGTTCTATTCCAAGGATTTATCAGAGAAGGTGAAAGCCCGTTTGGATGCAGATTACATCCATGGAGAATATGTTTCGGCGTTGGGGAATAAGCCTTTATTGCGTTCATTTTATCGCGTTAATCCAAGCATTGCGTATGCCAGTTCACGTATTCGGGTCAATGCAGGGATTCTCGTGGCGACGGAACAGGAGGGTAAAGATGCGGTTGCGAAGACGAGTATTTTCCCACAGTTTGAGATGGATTTTGGTGTGTCTGATTTCATTCATTTGTTTGGTGGAATCGGTGGCGATGTACAATTCAATACGCTTAAATCGTTTTTGGCTGAAAATCCATGGATGGCCATTCCAACGAGCTTTACCAATACCAGTCAGGTAGGTAATCTTTACGGGGGAATTAAAGGGGTAGGTAACAAAAATGTTGATTTTGAAATCAAGTATAATTATGCGGAGTATGCTGATTTGCCTACGTTTATCAATAGCCCTTCGGATGCTTCTCGTTTTCAAATTTTGTACATCGGCGGTATCCAAAAAATTCAAGTCGCTAACATCATCGGTCAAGTAAACGTGCATGTTTCGAATGCGTTTACCTCCAGTTTAAAAGTGGATCATGTGACCTATTCCTTGTTGAACACCGTTTTCCAAGCCTCCCACAAACCTGGGTTGACAATGAGCTGGACGAATACCTGGAAGCTGTCGAATAAGGTGTTTATTTCACCGGATGTGTATTGGATCAAGGATTTATTTGCCCTAAATCCTGCGCAAAATCAGTTGATACAGTTAGAAGATATTGTAGATTTGAACTTTAAAATTAATTATTTCGTGAAGCGGAATGTTAATTTAGGTCTTTCAGGAAATAACTTGTTGGGCAAAACGTACCAAAGGTTCAATCAGTATCAAAATCAGGGACGTCAAGTTAATTTGACCTTGGCTTATTCGTTCTAGTATGAAAAAATTAGGTTTACTATTCCTTTTTGCAACGGTTTTCGCTTGCACATCTCCCCAAACAGAAGTTCCTACTCAATCACTCAATGAAGTATTGGCTTGTGCTAATTTAGTTGGCCTACTAACCAAATACGGAAAAGAAAATGTCGTGGCAGACACAAGCTGGGTAATCGGAGCGGATACCTTGCAAGGGTCCATGATTTTCCCTCGAACGTCCAAGCAAGTCAATGTATATTATCATTCGGGTGAGATTGTCGACGTAACCATTCAAGGAAAATCATCTGCTTGGAAGACAGATTCTGGGCTTTACTTGGGACTTCCTTTGCAAGATGTCCAACAACTCAATGCTAAAAACTTTACACTGTCAGGCTTCAATTGGGCGCATGGTGGTGAAGTGGTTTCTTGGGAAGGCGGTAAATTAGCCGGAATACATTTAGCGACTTTTAGTAATGCAGGCAATCAGCACGCGGGCTTGTCGGCCGCGGAATATACCCAAATATCGGGTCAAACGGAGTTCGATGTGCGCCACGTGGCCATTCAAAAACTGAATCCGAGTCTAGATATGATTTCGTTGATTAAGCCATTTACCCCCAATCAAGAGGAAGGTAAATCGATCAGTAAACGTATCTCAGCCAACCAAATTCTGCCAGCGAAATAAAGATTATTTGAGTTTGGGATTGTTGTGGTGACGCTCTGCGTCACGGATCGATTTCTTTTGCATGTTTTTTTCCAGCGCCTCTGTGAGGTTAACGCCCGTTTGATTGGCTAAACAAATCAACACAAACAGTACATCCGCCATTTCATCTCCCAGGTCTTTTTGCTTGTCGGACTCCTTTTCAGATTGTTCCCCGTACCGACGGGCAATAATGCGCGCTACTTCACCCACTTCTTCCGTCAGCATGGCCATATTGGTCAGTTCGCTAAAGTACCGAACGCCTACGGTTTGAATCCAGGTGTCTACTTGTTTTTGGGCTTCTGCTAAGGTCATATTGCTGGGTTTTTTGAATCGATGATGATGGTCACTGGTCCATCGTTGCACAAACTTACTTGCATGTCGGCACCAAAAATACCCGTTTGTATGGGTCCACCCATCATTTCTGAGAGCTGGTGAATCATTTGTTCATACAAGGGAATCGCTTGTTCCGGTCGGGCCGCCGCTAAGTAGCTCGGCCGATTTCCCTTCCGGGTATCCGCATATAAGGTAAATTGGCTAACCAATAAAATTTCCCCATTCACCTGCGAAAGTGCCAAATTCATTTTGCCTTCCGCATCGGAAAATATGCGTAATCCATGGATTTTTCCAGCCAAATAGCTGACATCCGCCGGCGTATCATCTACATGAATGCCGAGTAGAATTACGAATCCTTTACCGATAGAGGCATGTAATTTTTCTTCTATGTGAAGCTGGGCTGAACTCCCGCGCTGTATCACGGCTATCATCGACTACAACAAGAAATAAACGATGAGGAAATACACACCATAGCCCAAAATATCATTGGTCGTTGTAATAAACGGACCCGATGCAATGGCTGGATTAATTTTGAGTTGGTTTAACACCAAAGGCGTAATGGTTCCCATAAGCGAGGCCAACATAACCACGGCGAAAAGGGAAAGTGAAACGGTGACTGCCAACATGGATTCGCCGTTGACAACCAAAATAGAACATCCAAAAGCAAATATTGCGGCAATGGTTGCATTGATTATAGCCACGATAAATACCTTTTGAAGACGTTTCCACAGTGTCGTATCTAAACCGCTTTTATCTGCTAATGATTGTACAATGAGCGAAGAGGACTGAATCCCCACGTTTCCGCCCGTTGACCCGATCAACGGAATAAACGCTGAAATGGCGGGTAACAAGGCAATTGTATCATCGAAGCGATCAATGATTTTGGCAGCTAAAAAACTACCCACCATACCACCGATTAACCACGGTAAACGCGAACGTACTAAAAGCCATACGGAGTCATCTTCCTCTACATCTTCCGAGATACCGGCCATGACCTGAATATCTTCTTGCGCAGATTCCGTAATGAAATCGACCACGTCATCGATGGTGATTCGGCCCAACAATCGGCCTTGAATATTCACGACTGGAATGGCTTCCAGGTCATATTTTTGCATTAAATCGGCTACTTCTTCGCCGGTGCTGTAGGTCTGAACAGAGACAATTTCATCGTCTTCGTAGACATCTTGAATCTTGGATCCGCGTTTGGCCAAAATGATTTTTTTCAACGAAACTGTTCCTAAAAGCAATCCGTCATCGTCCACGACATAGACGGAATATACTTTCTCTACATCTTCGGCTTGTCGGCGAATCTCCTCCACACATTCCGTTACGGTCTGTGTGACATTAATTTTAATTAACTCCTTCTGCATCAAACCGCCTGCACAATCTTCATCGTAATGCATGAGGTCAATAATGAAACGCGCTTGTTCGCGGTCCTTCAATAGGGCGATGACTTCTTCGCGAATGCGGACAGGTTGTTCGTTCAGAATATCTACGGCATCATCTGAATCGACGATGTTAATGTATTCCGAAATTTCTTTGGAGGTAAAGTTCTTGAGGAACTTTTTGCGGTCATCACTGTCGAGTGTCGAAATGATTTCAGCGGCAATTTTGGTGTCTAATAATTGGACAATGTATTTAGCTTCTACTCCTGTTAATTCATATAAAATATGGGTAATATCAGCAGGGAAAAGGTCTTCGATTTTGGCAATAATCTCTTCGTTCGCTTGGGCTGAAATCAGCTGGCGAATATCTTCTAAAAACTCTTTGGTGAGTTCGAACGGAAGGTGTTGTACGTTGATTTCTTCCATGAGATTCGATTTTGAAAAGATTGAAGGCGCAAGTACGGAAATTTTGACGGAAAACGTATGTCTCTAAACCGTTAAATTATGCGCCTGGGTAACCTTGTGCTTCCCACAAATGGGTTAATTCCACAAATTCGGGGACGCCTAATTGCTCGGCGCGCTTGGTTAACAACGGGTGATCTGGCAATTGCATGGCGCGTAGCGCGTTGCGTAAGGTTTTGCGCCGCTGGTTGAATGCCATCTTCACGACAATCTTGAATTTTGCTGGGTCGCAAGCTAATTTTTTGTCCCAATTGCGGCGAATGCGAATGACGCCTGAGTTTACTTTGGGTGGGGGCGTGAATACTTCGGGGCCTAAACTAAATAGGTATTCCACATCATAATAGGCTTGTAATAAAACACTTAAGATACCATAATCTTTGTTGCCAGGATTGGCAGCTAGTCGCATCGCTACTTCTTTTTGCAGCATACCCACGACTTCGATGCATTGATCTTTGTATTCCAAGACGCGGAAAAAAATCTGAGTTGATATGAAATAGGGGAAGTTACCTACGATGGCAAATTTTTCTTCACCAAATATATTCTCCAAAGGGTAGCGTAAAAAGTCGCCATCAATTAGCCGTGGACCTGTAAATTCTAAATAGTTTTTCCGTAGGTAGTCGACAGACTCTTTGTCGATTTCAATTAAGGACGTTTCGTAGGCTTCTTTTTTAACGAGAAATTGGGTGAGAACCCCCATCCCTGGGCCGATTTCCAAGACTTTTTGGTATTCACCTTGTGGTTGCAAACCATCCACAATACGCTCGGCGGCATCTAAATCATTTAAAAAGTGTTGGCCTAAACTCTTTTTTGCTCTTACTTGCACGTGTTCTTGGGGCTAAAGGGTACGCGAAATTACGCCCTTTTTTGTACATTTAAGCAAAAAAAGGGATTAATGCCATGGCAGTTTGGGCAAACAAAACAAAGGAAGATCTAATTCACGAAATCCAAGAGCTGAAAAAGCAATTGGACATTTTAGAAATTAACGATGGAATTGCTTCTGAAGCGACGTCGAAAGAAAATCTCATAAATACCCTTGCAAGCCTAAAGTTATTTGGTATCATCATGGCGCTCGACGGCACCATCGTATTTGCAAACGCGTTCACGCACGCGTTGTTTGATTACATGCCAAATGAATTAAACGGAAAAGATTTTTTTGCTACGCTTTTGCCCCAGGGTGAAACAGAGGACCGGCGGGCCTCCTTCCAAAAGGCCATCGATTCAGGTGGTTTGTTTGAAGATCGTGAACGAAATTACATCACCAAAACCGGTTCCATGAAATGGGTGGAAGTGGCATCCACGATTGTGAAGGAATCCGACAATACGTCTTACTTGAGTATTATTGGGGAAGATATCACTGAACGAAAAAAAGTGACGGAAGCGCTTACGCGATCGAATGCCCAACTGCGCGATTTAATTAATAATACGACCGATCTTATTCAAATTACGGGGGTAACGGGACGGTTTTTATTTGTCAATAAAGCTTGGCTTGACACAATGGGCTATTCCGAGGAGGAAGCGCGTGATCTTAAAATTCAAGATGTCTTGCATCCCGAATTTGCACACAACACGCATGCCCAATTCGACTTGTTGGCCCGTGGCGAAGAGTTACCCGAATTTACGGCTGTCTTTAGGCGAAAGGACGGTCGGCGTTTATACGTCTCCGGTTCAGCGAGTTGTCGGCTTGAACGCGGAACACCAACTGCCTACCGTTGTATTTTACATAATTCCACGGCGAAAGTTCGTGCGGAGCGTGCGAATAAACTTTTCTCATCCATTGCGCAGGTTGCGATCAATTCAACCAATTTGGATGATTTGTATGTCAATATCCATAAGCAGCTCGGCGAGGTCATTGACGTGAAGAATTTCTTTATTGCCCAATATGATCCGGGAAAAAGCTTTTTGTATTTCCCGTATTACATCGATGAATATTTTGATTCCCGCGTTCATTTTACCAAGCGTAAACTAGGGAATGGGTTGACAGAATATGCGATTATGGCCAATAAGCCCATGATTTTGCATGATGACGATATACACCAATTAGCTGCTGAGAAGAAAATTTACCTCTATGGAGTCGTACCTAAAGTGATGCTCTGTGTTCCGCTTCGCATTGGTGATCGGGTAACCGGTATTATTGGTGTCAAATCCTACGAGCGTGCGAATAAATACGAGAATCGCGATTTGGAATTACTGGATTTTATCTCGAGCCAAGTCGCCGTGGCCATTGCGCGTAAACAAGCGGAAGAGGCTTTGGCCCATGAAACAGCTCGATTAAATGCCATTTTTGAGGGTAGTTCCCACTTAATGTGGTCGGTGAATAAACGACTTATGTTGACAAGTTTCAACCAAGAATACGCTGAACTACTGGAAAAACAATTACAGATTAAACCGCAATTGAATTTAAGTACGGAAAGTATGGGATTCCAGTTGGTGGCCCCACAAGAACGCCGACCGCTCGAAGAGAAATATAAACTCGCGTTTAGGGGTCAAAAGCAACATTTTGAATTGGAGTTGATGACCAAATCCGGCGAGCAAAAGTGGTTGGAAATCTATTTAAACCCCATCCAATCCGAAGCGCTAATTTCGGAGGTTTCGGGCATTGCTAGGGATATCACGGATTTAAAGAAATATCAAACCGAATTAGTTGAGGCACGTGAACAAGCGGAATATTCGTTGAAAGTAAAGGAACAGTTTTTGGCCAACATGTCGCATGAGATTCGTACGCCAATGAATGGGGTGATTGGTATGGTCGATTTACTGTGTGATTCGCCGTTGAACGAGGACCAACAAGATTACTTACAAACCATTCGGAAGTCATCTGAAACGCTTTTACATATCCTGAATGACATTTTGGATTTAGCCAAAATCGAAGCTGGGAAAATGGTGCTTCATCCGGCTGATTTGGTATTTGAGGATTTATTGGACCGACTGATGTCCTTGTTTACGCCGATTGCGCATCAGAAGGGGAATAAGGTGGCTTATAATATTGCTGCGGATGTGCCTAAAGTTGTCGTGGCCGATGAGACACGTTTACTGCAAATTTTATCTAACCTGACTTCCAATGCCTTGAAATTCACGGAGAATGGATCGGTGATGATTTCAGTTTCGACCGTAAAAGTGGATACCAAGCATGTCGAATTAATGGTACGCGTAACTGATACGGGAATTGGAATTAGTGCGGAGAATCTCAAGAAATTATTCTCTGCCTTTCAGCAGTTGGACAATTCAACTTCCAAGAATTATGGAGGTACTGGTTTGGGATTGGCTATTTCGCAGGAATTTTGCAAAATGATGGAGGGGGAGATTGGGGTAGAATCGGAGGAAGGAAAGGGTAGTACGTTTTGGTTTACGGTCCAATTAGCGATTGGAGATGCGTCAAAGGCATCCTCGATTTCACTGGCGAAACGATTTGATATTGCAGGAACCTTAACCGAAGTACATGCGCGAATTTTGCTGGTTGACGATAATGCAACGAATCGCAAAGTGGCTTCTCAGATATTGATTAAAGCTGGGTGTGTGGTTAGAACGGTGACTAGTGGACAAGAGGCGATTGATTGTTTGATGGAGGATGCCAACTTTGATTTGGTGTTAATGGATATCCAAATGCCAGAGTTGGATGGAATGGAAACTACGCGTCTTTTGCAAGCGAAAGGAATTGAATTGCCACCTATCGTCGCGATGACCGCTTATGCCATGAAAGAGGATCGAGAACGATTCTTAGCGGCAGGAATGAATGACTATATCGCTAAACCTATTCGCGCACAACAACTGATTCAAATGGTTGGGAGATGGGTGTACAATGGTCATGCCCCCGAAGATTTTGTACGCGATACTTCCAATGAGGTCGTTGACGAGGAGGTACTAAAATCCCTATCGGATGCCGTTGGGGGAGATCCCGCATTTGTACAAGGGATGTTGGCAGAATTCATTGCGGAAGCGGAGGAGCAAATTGCCGCTGCTGAACAAGCTTATGCGCGTACTGATTGCAAGGGGGTTCAAGCCGAGTTGCATACCTTGAAGGGAAATTCGGGGACCTTGGGTGCAGCGCAAGTACATCTTATCTGTGAGCAAATTGAGTTGAAAGCCAAGGTCTGCGAGTTCAGTCAATTCCCTGTGGAAATCGTACAGCTGAAGGATGCATTGGCAACATTCAAACAAGTGATTTCGGACAGATTCGCTTAATACAAGCCATATTGGCACGTTTTTCGCGTTCGAGTACCTTCATTCACCGACAAATTTTCCGGGTTTTGTTCATGGCTTTGCAATTGCATCTAGCGATTGCAACAATATTAACCACATGAATCCAAACAACTATACTTCCCAAGCGAGTGTCATCATTCAGCAAGCGATGGAAATTACGCAGGAGCGGGGCCAACAGGCCATTGAGACTGGGCATTTATTGCAAGCGATTTTACAAGATGATACCCAAACTGCCTCATTTCTGCTCAAGAAATTAGGTGTAGCGACGAGTCAAATTCAAACTAGCTTAGGCCCAATTTTGAACAGCTACCCGAAAGTATCGGGTGAGCAGCCGTATGTAAGCAATTCCTTACAACAAGCCTTGCAGCGGGCGGATAAACTGAAAGCAGATTTTGGCGATTCCTATGTAAGCGTGGAGCTCTTGTTTTTATCCTTATTGGATGGAAACGATTCCGTGGCCGATGCGCTGAAAAAGCTCGGCTTAACGACTAAAAATTTTAAACAAGCAATCATCGAACTTAGAGGAAATAGAAAAGTGAACGATCCACATGCAGAGGGAACTTACCAGTCATTGGAAAAATACGGTAAGAATTTAAATGAATTGGCGAAGGCGGGTAAAATCGATCCGGTCATTGGTCGTGACGAGGAGATTCGTCGGGTCCTACAAATCCTATCCCGTCGGACTAAAAATAATCCGATGTTGGTGGGTGAACCCGGTGTAGGTAAAACTGCCATTGTGGAGGGTTTGGCCCAGCGAATCGTTTCGGGTGATGTGCCAGAGAATTTGAAATCCAAGATTATCATGTCGTTGGATATGGGTTTATTGATCGCAGGTGCCAAATACAAAGGGGAATTTGAGGAGCGTTTGAAAGCGGTTATCAAAGAAGTGACGGATTCAGATGGAGAGATCGTCTTGTTTATTGACGAGATTCATACGCTGATTGGCGCGGGTGGTGGTGGAGAAGGAGCGATGGATGCGGCCAATTTACTTAAGCCGGCTTTGGCACGTGGAGAACTACACGCGATAGGTGCGACGACGTTAAAGGAGTATCAAAAATACATTGAGAAGGACAAAGCTTTAGAGCGTCGTTTTCAATCTGTGCTTGTGGATGAGCCTGATGTGGCGGATGCGATTTCCATTTTGCGGGGCATTAAGGATAAATATGAATTGCACCATGGGGTGCGGATTCAAGACGATGCGGTTATTGCGGCTGTCGAGTTGTCGAGTCGGTACATTTCAGATCGTTTTTTACCTGATAAGGCCATCGATTTAATGGATGAGGCGGCTGCGAAAATGCGTTTAGAAATTGATTCGGTGCCTGAGGTGATTGATGATATTCAGCGGAAGATTATGTCGTTGGAAATTGAGCGCGAGGCGATTCGTCGGGAAAATAACAAAGAAAAAGAATCTAGCTTAAATCGTGAGCTAGCTGATTTGTCTGAAAAGCGCGATGCGTTGAAAGCACAATGGCAGTCGGAGAAAGGCGTATTAGACACAATTCGCGCTGAAAAAGAGCAGATAGATAAGTTGAAATTAGAGGCCGACCAAGCTGAGCGCCAGGGTGATTACGGCAAAGTAGCTGAGATTCGTTATGGTCGTTTGGTGGAATCTGAGCAAAAATTAAAGGATTTGCAAGCGAATTCGCATGGGGAGAAGGGTATGTTGCAGGAAGAGGTAACGGCGGAGAATGTGGCTGAGGTAGTGGCTAAATGGACGGGAATTCCGGTTAGCAAAATGTTGCAAACGGATATAGAGAAGTTGTTGCACCTCGAAGATGAATTACACAAACGTGTAGCGGGGCAGGATCAAGCGATTGAATTGGTTTCTGATGCGGTGCGTCGCTCGCGTGCAGGATTGCAAGATCCGCGTAGACCTATCGGTTCCTTCATTTTTTTAGGCACGACGGGTGTAGGTAAAACGGAATTGGCGAAGTCTTTGGCTGCTTATTTGTTCAATGATGAAAATTCGATTGTTCGCATTGATATGTCGGAGTACCAAGAGCGTCATGCCGTTTCAAGATTGGTCGGTGCGCCTCCGGGGTACGTCGGTTATGACGAAGGAGGCCAATTGACCGAAGCCGTGCGTCGCAAGCCATATTCGGTTGTGTTGTTGGACGAGATCGAAAAGGCGCATCCTGATGTTTGGAATATCTTATTGCAGGTGTTGGATGAGGGGCGTTTGACCGATAATAAAGGTCGGACGGCGAATTTTAAGAATACGATTATCATCATGACCTCGAATATTGGCAGTCATATCATTCAGGAAAAGTTAGGCCAAATGGAGGGTTGGAACAATGCCATTTTATTAGAGGAGGCGAAGGAAGAGGTGATGGTCTTATTGAAGCAGCAGGTGCGTCCGGAGTTTTTAAACCGGGTGGATGAGATTGTGTTGTTTGAGCCTTTGAATGAGGAACATGCGCGTAAGATTTTGACGATTCAATTTAAGGAAGTTCAAAACCGTTTGGCGGAGCAACACATCACGATTGAGGCGACTGAGGAGGCATTGAATAAATTAGCCAAAGAAGGCTTCGATCCCTTGTATGGCGGTCGGCCTATGAAGCGTGTGCTCCAGCGGGTCGTGTTGAATGAATTGTCGAAGTCCATTTTATCCGGTAAGATTCAGAAAGATTCGGCCGTTCTGATGGATGTGGATAAGGAGGGGAATTTAACCTTTGAGAATGTGGAGGTGGAGATTTAGTTCTTTGGCAAAGCTCAAAGCTTTGCCAAAGTTTGAGGCGCTTTGCGCCGATTTCTATTTTTTTGGAAATGCCTAGGGTTATCTCTTTGGCAAAGCTTAAAGCTTTGCCAAAGTTTGAGGCGCTTTGCGCCGATTTATATTTCTTTGGAAATGCCTAGGGTTATTTTGTCTCTTTGGCAAAGCTTAAAGCTTTGCCAAAGTTTGAGGCGCTTTGCGCCGATTTATTTTCAGGATTTACTTTAAAAATTCTGCCAACAAACCGGCCGTGTAAACCGATAAATCGCTTCTGTTCCTACGGAAGTACTCCGAGCATCGGAGGTAGCTGGAAAAGGGCCGCCGTGCACCATCGCAGGAGAAACTTCTACGCCCGTTGGGAAACCGTTTAACAAAATGCGTCCAACCTTTTGGCTTAGCTCATCGATTAATTCATCTAAAAGTGCTAAGTCACTTGGCTCCGCTTGAATCGTTGCGGTTAATTGGCCTGGCAGCTGCTCCGTAAACGCAATCATTTCTGCCAAATCCTGGCAAACCACAGCCACCGTACATGGGCCGAAAACCTCCTCTAAGACCTCTGGGTGCGCTAAAGCCTCCCGAACCGACGTGCTAAACAAAGAAGGCGCCGCATTTTCGGAGGCGGTTAAGCGCTGGGTAGCGGGATGACGATTCAAGGTATTGAACCCGTGTTCAAATGACTGTTTAATTCCTGCTGTCAGGAATGTCCCTAAGGGCATTTGATCTAATTTGGCAGCTAAAGATGTTAAAAAACCACGGTCTTTTTCCAGCATAACGATCAAACC
>CAMCXW010000040.1 GCA_945883625.1 Spirosoma fluviale | reverse complement strand
TAAGGGAAGTTGATCACTGGACCAAATCCATCACTAGCTCCTGCTAAACCAAACAATGTGTTAGTTGCATACGTACCTGCTTCTTTACCTACTTTAGCATAATTTCCAGATAATTTCAAGAAACTCAATGCCGTTGACTTTAATGCAGGGAATGCTTCTGTTGCGATGAAACTACCCGCAATTGCTGGATAAAAATATGAATTCTGACCAGCACCAAAAGTAGATGAATAATCATTTCTACCTGTAAGGCTAATGGTAGCAAAACCCTTATAACCTAAGTTAAACTCACCAAAAACACCTACTAATCTTCTCGTGGCAACTTGATTAAAAGCTGTTACGACAGAAGCATTCGAAATGTTCTTTAAATCTCTGATGGCTAAGTTCTTACCTGTCGTACTCATGTACGTAGATCTACTCTCAACAATCTCATTACCAATATTGAAGTCCAACTTCAAATCATCCGTAATATTTTTATTACCAATAATCTGGAAATAAGAGTTCATATCGCGTTGCGTAAGTGAGCTATTCGCAATACCTCCTGTACCTCCGGCAGATGTATTAGCACCACCGCGCGCGCCTATTTGATCATAGCCTTGTGTACCATACGCTGAAGCGTCGACACCCAATCTGTAATTAACTGCTAACCAAGGCTTTAGGTAATATTTCAAGGCAACATTACCGATTACACGATCCAACTCATCTGTGAACGTATTATTTTTCAATGTCCAATATGGGTTATCTGTGTTATCAAAAAATACCTGATTTCCTGTAGCTGGATCTTCGAATGGAATTCCTGATAAATCATAGTTTCTTGGCATAAACCATGATCTAAAGAACGGATTCGAAAGTTGGTTACCAATTTGTGATCTTTCAGAAACAGACGTAATGTATTGCGCAGAAACACTAGCAGATAGTTTTTCCGATACCTGTGAATTAGCATTCAAGGTAAAGTTGTTTCTATTGAGGGAATTACTACTTAAAATACCCGTTTCTTGAAGATTTCCGTATGAGAATCTAAATGCTGACTTATCCGTTCCACCTTGGAAACTAAGGTTATTCTGCATATTAATGCCTTGTTGGAAAATATCCGAAATGTTATTTGGATAAGCCGTTAAGTTTTCTTGCTTACCAAACGCATTCGTAACTGTTTGACCTGCAATTTTAGGTCCCCAGGATAGATTACTAATCGGGTTATAGGTACCCCTTACAGAACCTTGTGCATATTCATTTTGATAATCAGGTAATCTATTTACCTCAACGATGTTATATGAGGAGTTAAAAACTACGCTATTTTTCTGACCCGTCTTACCTTTTTTCGTGGTAATCAAGATCGCTCCATTGGCCGCCCTTGAACCATAAAGTGCAGCTGCTGCTGGACCTTTCAGAATGGACATGTTCTCAATATCTTCTTGGTTGATATCAATCGCTCTATTCGAGTTAGACACACCGTTTTGCAATGCGTTAGAACCTCCACCATTATCGATCGGTACACCATCCACCACAAATAAGGGTTGGTTCGATCCCGTAAACGTCGTAAAACCACGAATAAAAATAGCAGTGGATGATCCCACCATACCATTTGACGAAGCAATTCGTACACCAGCTACCTTCGCAGCAAGTGCATTTACGGGGTTAGTTGTTCTACCTACCGTTAATTGCTCGTTTGTAATGGTTGCAGTAGCGTAACCTAAAGATTTTTTGTCTTTCAATACACCTCCAGCGGTCACAACTACTTCAGATAGCATTTTGGTATCTACCTCTAAAACGACATTAAGGGAAGATGCATTACCTACAGCCTTCGTTTGGCTAATGTAACCTACAGATGAGTACACTAATGATACACCATTTCCTACTGAAATTTTGTAGGTACCATCAGCTGCAGTGGTTGTACCAGAGGTTGTACCTTTGATGCTGACACTGACACCAGGTATACCACTACCATCATCTGAGGCTGTGACTTTACCGGTAACTTGTCTTGTTTGAGCGAATAATGTGCTTACGACAGCCATCATTAATACCCAAGAGAGTACTAGTTTTTTCATGTTGTTTAGTTTAATGAATGAATACAAACACCAAAACTAGATGTTTAACTCTAATTCTCCTTAAATTTTTCATAAAAATTATCTATCTTAAACATAAAATAAAATTATATTTTGCAAAAAAAAGGGCGATCCAATGGATCGCCCTTTCTACACCCTAACAAAAAATATGTTAATTCTTATCCCAAAACAACTTGGTTGTGACCACATCACCACCGATCGCCGAAGCAGCCGCTGTATAACTAGCACCATTTAAAGTTTGCTCTGTTGATGGATATGATAAACGAGTTGGGAAACCAGATTTCGCATTAATAGGCGTTGCAATTTTCGGTTGGTCCAAACGACGAATCTCTACCCAACCCTCATACGGACGGTTATAAAGCGCGATCCACTTTTGTGTACCAATCTTTTGCTTCCAATCTCCAGCAGCTGTTGCATACGCTACATCTGTTTGAGCTAAATAAGCAGCTGCATCCGCAGCACTTCCACCCCAATAAAGAATAGAAGCCGTAATTGCATTATTGTAATGTGATTCGGCTGAACCCGCTACGCTAAATCCTCTTTCTTTTGCCTCAGCACGTAAAAACTCAGTTTCTACGTAATCCGCTAATATATAAGGAGAAGCAGCTTCGATAACTTTTGCTCCGGCACGAGAGAAATCAACGAATGTATTCGATTTTCCTACAATACCACCTGCGTAGTTACCCGCGTTATTCTTCGAAAAGAAAGCAGCTTTACGCGGATCATTCCATCCAATCAACTTATCCATCAAATCTTTCGCAGCGATGTAATCTTGACGACCACCTGTTACGATATCCACGAATAATGGATTTTGGTTTGGTGAAGAAGAAAGGAATGTGAACAAACCATTATCAGCCGCAGCAGAAATAGCACCCGCATCAGAAGACTCAGCAGCTGTTTTCGCAGCCGCAGCATCTACATCCACTAAGACCATACCAAGTTTAAAACGTAGCGTATTTGCGAACTTTACCCATTTCGCAGCAGATCCTTTGTAAACTAAATCTTCAGTTGCTGTGAAACTATTTGCAGTCGGGTTGATTTTGGCAATATCAGCATTCAAACGAGCCAATAAATCAGCCGAGATCGTTTTAGCATCATCATATTTAGGAAACAAAATAGCCGAATTAATCGACTCTTTGTAAGGAACGTTTCCGAACGTATTCACCAGAACACTGTACGCATAAACTTCCATAATATCCAAAATCGCAATTTTATTCGCCTTTTCAGCAGGTGCAAGCGAAGCATCCGCCGTGATCAAACGAGCAGATTCACGTAAATCCGCAATTACATCACGGTACATCGTCGTCCACCAGCCATTTGGAATGGCACGCGTATTGAAATCATATTGTGCTTCATCTTGATATACAGCCATCGCCCAATGCGAAACTGTAAAACGGAATACGTTTGTATTCACACTAGCAGATGCCAACGAGTTCGCTAGGGTCTTCGTGGCATTCGAAAATAAAGTAGGTGCAGGAACTGCTGCAGGCCTCTTTGTCTCAACGTTTAGTTGAGCTAAGTCACTTGTACAAGCTGTAAATAAAACCAACAGCGGTACAAAAACGATTAATATTCTTTTCATCAGTATAAATTTTTGGGATGATTAAAACAACAACTTGACATTAAGTCCGATAGAACGTGTCGTTGGATACGCTCCAGACTGATATCCTTGTACGTTACCAGCAGATAAATTTTCTTCTGGATCCGCATAAGGAACTGATTTCTGAATAATCCAAAGGTTACGTCCAAACACAGACACGTCTACTCCTTTAACTCCACCTAATTTACGTACAATCGAGTTTGGCAAAGCGTAAACTAAGTTTGCTTCTCTCAACTTAACATAACCGGCATCGTAAACGAAAGCCGCCGCTGGATTGTATGCATACCCGTAAGTACCGTAATCATTCTCCACACGAATTGTGTTTTTAGAACCGTCAGCTAACACACCTGGCATAATCACACCACCACCTTCGGCAATTGAATTACGTGAAGGGTTTCCTTTGTCATTTAAGCCAGCTGATTCAAGTAAAACACCCGTAGCCGCACCGTAATACTGATCCAATGAGAATACAGAACCACCTTTCTTAATATCAATCAAGAAGTTAAACGTTATGTTTTTGTAGCGTACCGAATTATTCAAACCACCAATCCAATCTGGATTAACATTACCAATGTTATTCGTAGTTGTCGTTGTCAAATCATAACGTCCATTAGCTTTCACTAATTTCTCACCATTAACAAACTTCCAAGTTCTTCCTTGCAAAATACCGTAAGGTTGTCCTACCGTAGCGTTCAATGAAACACCCCCTTGGAACGTAGCTAATTGTAAATTTTGGCTATTGTTGTAAAGACTCAATACCATGCTTCTATTGCGCGTAAAGTTGACATTCAAATTCCATGAGAAATCTGCTGTTTTAATTGGATTTGCAAAGATGCTTAACTCAAAACCTTTGTTCTCAATGTTACCCGCATTTACATACGTTGAGGAGAAACCAGTAGAAGAAGTTACCGAAGCTGGCATAATTTGATCTAATGTATTTGTTTGGTAATACGTCAAATCAAATCCAATACGATTTTGCATGAAAGCCATTTCCAAACCTATCTCTTTCGATTGAGTTTGCTCAGGCTTCAATGTAGGGTTATTTTGTGTCGATGGAGCTGAGAACAAGATCGTTGAACCAAACGGTGCTGGTTGATCATAAACGTTCTTAATTGCACCCCAAGGAGCATCATTACCCACAGTTGCATAGTTAACACGCAACTTACCAGATGTCAACCAAGGAAGATCCGTGAAATGCTCAGAGAAATTCCAGCTAGCAGCTCCTGAATAATAAAGGTACTTGTTGGCATCCACCGGCAACGTCGAAGACTGATCTTGACGAATTGTTCCATCAAAGTTCAAGAAATTCTTGTACGACAATGTTACACCAGCAAATACACCAAATACTTCACGCGGCGTAAATGACTCAGATGGAGCAGCTACCGTACCTTTTGAGTTAGCAACTGAATACAAACCTGGAACAATCAAACCACCATTTGTCGCTGCAAAGATTGAACGAGCATATGATTGACGTAAGTTCAAACCAGCTAACGCCTTCAAATTCACATCTTTGATGATGTTTTTGTCGAAGTTGGCTAATAAGTCGTAGTTAGTTTCATTAAACGTACGATCGAAACGGCTATACGAAGCAGCCCCTTGAGAACCTACTGCAGTACGCTCCTCTTGGAATTCATTATATGTATCTACCGTAACACGACCCATGAAATTCAAGTAATCAGTTGCTTTGTAGTTTAACATTGCATTACCAAAAATACGTGTACGCGTATCATTTTGATAGTTTTGATAACGAATCCAGTAGTAGTTATCTGTGTAGATAGGCTTCAAACCAGCAGCTGAAGATGGATCAGCCCAGTTCCAAGTAACGTTTTGACTGTTACGGAAGTAAGCTGTTTTTTGATCTTGAATATCTACGTTGGTTTGATACCACTGACGGAAATTTTGATTTACGTTCAAGCCACTATAACCTGTACCGTAACGTCCTTTACCATTTACAATCGAGAAGTTAGCTGAAGCCGAAGCTGTTAATTTGCTAGAAACATTATACGAACCACCCAAATTCATGATATTCTTCGTTACGTTCGAGTTAGGTAAAGTACCACGCTCTTCGTTACGCGTAAATCCCAATTTAAATGTTCCTTTGTCTGTGGCACCATCTAATTGAATAGCTGTGTTATTCGAAATAGCCGTCTCATAGAATGTTTCTGGCGTATTTTTCGCAGCAGCCCATGGGCTTGTTTTCATGTAATTAGGACCTGCTGGATCAAACGAATCCCATGTGTAAACTGGACGATTGTCAAATTTAACTCCATAAGAAGCATCTTCCGCTGTAGGAACGACATAATCATCTTTTCCATCACCGTTAACATCAAAATACAAGAAACCATCTTTTTGATACGGATCAGAATAACCTGCACCGTATCCATTTTGGTATTTCGCAAATGTAGATTTGTCAATTGTTCCTACTGTTAAGCCCGTATTAATGGTAATACCTAGACCTTTTTTCGCTTTTTTCGTTTGGATCATGATTACACCATTCGAAGCACGAGAACCGTAAAGCGCAGTTGCCGCAGCACCTTTCAATACAGTCATTGACTCAATGTCATCTGGGTTGATATCTGCCGCAGCATTACCATAATCATAACCACCCCGACCCGTTGTTTGGTTACCCGAATTTTTATTCGAGTTATCGATAGGCACACCGTCAACGACAAATAACGCTTGGTTATTCCCAGTTAAAGATTTGGTACCCCGAATAACGACGTTTGTAGATCCACCAATCGAGTTACCTTGAGTAATTTGCAAACCAGCTACTTTACCAGAAAGAGCTTGGAACGCATTTCCTGAACGCACACGTGTTAACTCATCTCCTTTAATTTGCTGGGCAGCATAAGGTAATGAATTCTTCGTACGCGTTAGGCCTAATGCCGTTACCACAACTTCGTTAAGTTCAGACGCATCCGTTACTAAAACAACGTTAATGGCAGTTTGACTACCTGCTGAAATTGTTTGTTGCTTGTATCCGACAAAACCGAATACTAAAACAGCACCGTCGCCTACTGAAATCTTATAAGATCCATCGGCGCCAGTCGTTGTACCACGAGCGGTACCTTTTAGGCTAACACTAACTCCGGGAAGAGCCGTGCCATCTTCAGATGAAGTAACTTGACCAGTTACTTGTCTTGTTTGAGCAAATAATGAACTGAACGCAGTCATTACCAGTACCCAAATGAGTAAGAGTTTTTTCATGTTGATTAGTTTAATTAATGAAAAATATAAATAAAATTTATGCAAATTAGGGAAATATCTTTGGGGACCAAAGAAAATTGCGAAAAAGGAGTGTTCGGCCTATAGAAATACCACTGTAATTCAATAAAGCCAAATATTTTCTTGAATTTCCATTAAATAAACAATCTGATATAGCTGGAATGTATACTAGTAAGTTAGGAGCGAAAACCTTGACAAAAAAAGGGGGTAAGCTATTGCTTACCCCCTTTTTCAAAATATACGTTACTGAATTACTTCTTCCAACTTGGATTTTGAACCAAATTAGGATTTGCATTCGTCAACGTCTCTGTGATAGGGAATGTCCACTCACGTGATGTAGGCGTTAATGAACACTTATCGATTGGAGATTGTGCTGGAATTCCGCACGTACTTCCACGTGTTAATGTTCTAGACGTACGCTTCAAGTCAAAGAAACGGTGGCCTTCGCCAACGAACTCTCTTCTTCTTTCATCGGCAATTGCATTAACCAACGTAGCGCCTGTTAAATCCTCATTCTCATAGCCACTAATTCGAGCTTTACGCAATGTATTCAAATCTCGCATCGCCAATTCATTCTGCGGCGTGCTAGAACGTGCATACGCCTCAGCTCTGATCAAGTATAACTCAGCAGTTTTCATGGCAACAAAATTCGCATTACCATTAGAAACACCACCTTTACCTCGGTACTTAGTTAAAGCCAATGCCTGAGGAACTTCAGTAGTTCTGTTGACATTCGCAAAATAAGCACCATAACGGATGTCATTGCTACGAATCAAACCAGTATTACCCGCGATCGTTGCAATTTCTAACGCTGGACGGAAATAACTTCTGTTATTCGTTGCAAAAAATGCAAGGAAGGTAGGTCCACTTTGACCTGCGTCAAATTGTACATTCCAGATAATTTCTCCCGCAGCTGCCTCTGAGTACATCCCGTTAAAGGTTGTTTGATTGCTAACTAGAGCTGGCGCAATAGCGATACCTGCAGTAGCCGCTGCAATCGCATCCGCATACAAACCTGCGTAAAGAGAAACTCTTGCCTTTAAAAGGTTCGCTGCTGCTAGACCCATTTTTGGTCTGATTGCCGCAAAACCTTGATTTACATTTTTATCAACATCAGCAAGAAGTGTTTGTGCTGCATTAATATCAGCGAACAACTCATCATAGTACACTTTGTTATTTAATCGTACTGGCTTAGCCTCAGAAGAAATTTCAAAAGTCTTACTGTAATTTAAAGCTAATGTAGTTGTACTGTTACGATCGTAGTTTTCTGCAAAATATTTGAATAAATCAAAATGTGCTAAAGCTCGAATCGCATGCGCCTGACCTTTAATTCGATTGGCCGTCTTTTTATTTGCAGGTGTTGTAAACTTGTCTACATCACGCAAAACAATGTTGGCAACCGAGATTACCTTGTACATCGCATTGTAAATATTCGTGATTTGAGCGGTATTTTGCTGAAATTGGAAGTTTGACATATCTCTTGAATTTGCCAACGTTTGAATCGTTTCATACAAGTTATCACTCATTACATCCGGCATGATACCCGCACCACTACCGGTTCCACTTCCAGACCCATAATAATCTGCCGCTCTAAAGTTCGCATAAGCACCGTCTAGTACCTGCTCTAATTGTCCCATACTAGATGGATTGTTGACAGCATCCAGCGTAAACTCTGGAGCGAGATTGACGAATTCGTCCTGACAACTCTGTAACGTAAATGCAGCTATAAATAGCAATGCAGCACTACGTTTGAATATTTTATGTATCATAATTTCTGTGTTTATATAATTAAAACCCAATGTTTAAACCGAACGTTGTCTGTACTAAAGAAGGGTACTGAGCGCCCGTTAAAGAAGTTCCAGTTGCTTCTGGATCAAAACCTCTAAAGGTAGTCGATGTCCATAAGTTTTGTCCTTGAACAAAAACACGTGCTGCTCTAACTTTAATTTTCTTTAATGTAGCTGCATTGAATGTATACCCTAAGGTTACATTACGCAGTCTCCAGAAGCTAGCATCATCAATTAATCTAGATGTTTGCGATCTGTACGGATTTCCTGGTCTTGGAACGTCTGTGATTTTATTCGTTGGCGTCCACTCATTCAGCATAGAAATATGCATATTATCGAAATAATATGTTGGGTTAATAATGTTATTTAAATCATTATTATACATTTCCCTACCCAAGAAAAAGTTGGCCTGCGCACTTAAGTCAAAACCAGCATAGGAAACACGCGTTGTTAATCCACCAAACAAAGGCGCATCAGACGTGCCATACTTAATTTTATCAGCTACGTTGAACGTTTGTGTTTTTGTACCATCTAACTTCGTGTACAATGAATTTCCTGTTTCTGGATCTACACCAGCGTAAGGAACAAGGAATAAGGTATTGATCGGGCTACCTTTGGCTAACACAGTAACTCCAGAAATAACATTATCCTGAGGTAACTCCATAATTTCATTCTTATTGTATGAAATATTAGCACCTACATTCCATGTAAATGAAGAAGTTTTGATCAAATCAGAGTTTAATGAAACTTCAATTCCTTGGTTTCTAACTTGTCCAAAATTACTTTGTATTGTTGTGAAACCACCTGCAGAAGGATCTACTGGTAGGTTATAGAACTGATCCGTTGTGTTTCTGTTATACACTTCAATCGTACCATTAATTTTGTTTCTCATCACGGAGAAATCAACACCAATGTTGGCCGTAGAGTTAATCTCCCAAGTTAAACGAGGATTACCCGCAACCGTTGGTGACCATGCTCCAATACCTGCGTATGAAGTTCTTCCAAATTGTGGAATTGGATATAAATCAGCACCATTATTACCCGTCGTACCATAACTTGCTCTAAACTTAAGGTTGTCGATAAATGTAATGTTGCGAATAAATGCTTCTTCACTCGCTAACCAAACAAGACCCACAGATCCAAAGTTTGCCCATTTATTGTTCAAACCGAAACGTGAAGATCCATCACGTCTAGCAACAACGTTTACATAATACTTACCATCATAGCCATAATTAGCTGTTGCGAATAAGGACATCAATCCATATTGACTTCCATTACCTGCTACGGCTGGTATGTAATTTGGTGTAGTTGCTGATCCTGGCGTGATACCAGCTTCGTTGGTAAAACCATTCGTAAATCCATAACCTGTAAAACCAAATGATCTGAAGTCATTCTTAATCAATTCACCAAATACTCCAGCACTTACTTCATGCTTTCCAAAAGTTGCATTGTAGTTTAATGAGGTCGTTCCTGTATAACGGAAATTTCTGTTCATTGATCTTGTCAAGATACCCTGACGAGCAATACCACCAGAAACCTTCGGATCTACGAAGTCGGCATTTTCATTTTGCGTATAATCTACACCCCAGTTTGTACGTAGGAACAAGCCTTTAACAGCAGGAATGTGATACTCTAAGTAAGAAGTAGCCACACCTTTAATCTGCTTGTTGTAGTTATAATTTAAAAATAACTCCATCGCACCGTTCGGCTGACCTGAACCAAATTGACCCGTATTCGGACCACCTGATTCATTAAAACTTCCATCAGCAAGCTTTGCTACTTCGTACGGATTACTCCAACGAATCGCATTCAATGGTGAACTTAAGAAGGTATTAGCTTCCGACGTATTGTTTCTGTTTGAAAAACCACCTTGAATTCCTAAACCAAATTTAAAATTCTTAACCGTATTATCAACGTTCGCTCTTGCTGTATAGCGCTTCAGACCCGTTGTATTAACGATACCTTGCTGATCAAGATATGCTAAAGACGCATAAAATTTACTTGCTTCCGTTCCACCATTGGCAGAAATTTGGTGTTGTTCTGTTCTTGCAGTACGGAATAATTCATCGCGCCAATTAACATTAACTTTGCTTAATGAATCACTCTCTGCTTTTGACCAACCATACGGATTGCCTCGTTGAAGCTCATATTTGATCTTCTCTTCGCTATTCATAACGATAAGACGATCCTGAGGCATGGTACTTTGTCCTATTTGATAATCGTAGTTCATTTGAACTTGACCAGCTTTACCTCGTTTAGAAGTAATGACAAATACGCCATTAGCTCCTCTAGAACCATAAATACCGGTAGAAACCGCATCCTTTAAAACTTCGATACCGTCAAAATCGCCTTGGTTCATTGTTTGAAAATCTGCCGCTGAAATTTCAACTCCATCTAAAATAAACAATGGCGTGTTGATACCATTGATGGAACCGTTTCCACGAATACGTACAACAGCTTGTTGGCCCGGCTGACCACCATTCGCCATAACAGAAACACCTGTAGCGGCACCCTGTAAAGCTTGGTCAAATGAACCAAATGTCTGCTTGGCTACTTCCTTAGATGAAATATTCGCAGTAGCACCTGCAAAAGATCTCTTCTGTACAGAGCTGTAACCCGTTACAACCACCTCAGATAGCTGGCGTGAATCCGTAGATAACACGACATTAATAACCGATTGGTTACCTACG
Source organism: Spirosoma fluviale (assembly GCA_945883625.1). Lineage (GTDB taxonomy): Bacteria > Bacteroidota > Bacteroidia > Cytophagales > Spirosomataceae > Aquirufa > Aquirufa fluvialis_E. The sequence continues at coordinate 9,501 of CAMCXW010000040.1, read as the reverse complement.
TTGATTGATTGTGAATTTAATCCTACAAAGGAGAATACCAATGTAGTTGAATTTGGAACTGAAACGGAGTAAACTCCTTCAGCATTCGTTTGCGTTCCTTTAGCTGTTCCTTTAATCGAAACTGAAACACCTGGTAAACTTGAGCCATCTTCGGCTGAAGTTACCTTTCCCGTTATCTTTCTTTCCTGAGCAATTAAGCTGGTTAGGGTAAAGAAAGCCAACAGGAAAGTCATGAGTAAATTTTTTTTCATGTACTTTTTTTTTGTTAGGGGTGAAAATTTGTTGATAACTTAATATATTAATTCCGAAAATTAGGGAATTATTAATAAACCGACAAATTACGGCCAAATTATTGATGGCATAAATGTCGTTTAACAAAATATTCTAGTGTAACACGGGAAAAATAGAATTGTTTAATTGGCCTGCACAAAAACCAAAAAACTAGTTAAGATTCAACTATTTAGGTAGATCAGACGATTTGATTTAACACGAGTACGCCCAAAAGCCCCGCAATCGAAACAATCGTTTCCATCAAAGACCACGAACGTATCGTTTCTTTGACAGATAAATTAAAATACTCCTTAAACATCCAGAAGCCCGTATCATTTACATGCGAAAACATCAAACTTCCGGCACCTATACTTAAGACCATCAAATTGGGATTCACTCCACCCGAAGCCACAAGAGGTAAAATCATACCCGCCGCCGTTAAACCCGCAATCGTCGCCGAACCAATACAGACGCGAATAATCGCGGCCATCAACCACCCTAAGACCAACGGGGGAATCGGCAAATTCCCCAAATATCCTGCAATTTCGTTACTCACCCCAGACACCAATAAAACTTCCTTAAACGTCCCTGCTCCCGCAATGATTAACAAAATCATGCCCACATCCTTCACGGCTTCCGTGTAAATCCCCATCACATGTTCCATCGATTTTCCCAAACGTAAGCCTAAAGTCCACGTGGCGAAGCAAATGGCCACCAACATCACCATCGCTGGATCAGCAATTAAATGTAAAAAAGGGCTGAAAGCTGAGTCTTGGCCCAACTGCACATCCAAGGCGGTTGTAACTACCAATAAAAATACGGGAAGCAAAGCCGTTAAAAAGCTTGATGCTTTGCTTGGTAATTCATCCGCGGCAACTTCCTGGACAGCAAAGGTTTTCAAGGGTTTTGGTTTTATATGACCAAGCGTTTTGGCAAAAATAGGTCCAGCCAAGATAATCGCCGGAATGGAAACAATGATACCATAAATCAACGTCGTCCCCATATTCGCATGAAACTGCGCGACCAAAGCCGCTGGAGATGGATGCGGCGGTAAATATCCGTGCGCCACGGACAGCGAAGCCATCATAGGCACGCCCGCTAGTAGAGGATTTAAGTTGAACCGCTGAACCAAAGCAAAAATCAATGGAATCATCAGCACAAAACCCACATTATAAAACAATGGTATCCCAATGATAAAGCCCGTAAACATCAAACCCCAGGATATATTCTTTTCACCAAACAACTGAATCAGCGTCGCGGCGATTTGTTGGGCCGCACCACTACTCGCCACCAACTTCCCTAACATCGCCCCCAATACAATAATAGTCACCAAGGACCCCAGCGTATCACCTAAACCTTTTTGCATGGATTTGGCTAAGTCGACCAAAGGCAATCCGAGCAGTACGCCCGCGCAGAGACTCACCAGCAAAAATGCGATGAATGAATTAACTTTTAGATAAGTAATGAGGAAGACCAACAGGCCTATGCAGAGAATAACGATTGCAATGGACATAGTTTTTAAATAGGTTTTGCACCAAAGTACAAAATATTCCTTTATAACAAAAAAAGACGTTAGACGTTGGACGTTAGACGTCAGACGCAAAAGGTAGACGTTAGACGTTAGACGTTAGACGCAAAAGCTAGACGTTAGACGTTGGAATAAATTGTAGAGACGCGATACCTCGCATCTTACAAAACAATAGACGCGAGGTATCGCGTCTCTACAGTAATCGGCGCGCAAAGCGCCTCAAACTTTGGCAATCCTGAAAGGTTTGCCAAAGAAAAAAACAAGAATCAATGTCTAACGTCCAACGTCTAACGTCTAGATTTCGCGTCTAGATTTAAAACTCCCCATACGTCTCTTCCAAATACTGCTTCATGACCAAAATATCTTCCTTCGAAGTTAAATCGGGCACATTTTCAGCCAATGGAATGGTGTAAAACCCACGACCTTCGCCCTCTCCAAACATGACCACCGAGGTAGGCAATTCCTTTTCATTACGAACTGCATGGAACGGAGTCTTCGCCAAATACGGTAGGAACGTGGATGCTTCGAAAACAAATACGTTCATACTCACGCCTAAACGACCAATCTTCGCCATTAACTCCGCTGCCTGCTCGGCCGTAGGCTTTTCAATAATCTCCAATAAATACCCATCCGCATCCGTGCGAATCAACGCAAACGCAGAAATACGCTCAGCAGGATATAACAAACTATCGCGGTGATACGAGATCAATGCATTCGGTTCCGGAGATGCCCAAAGCGTTTTCAACGCGTTAACACTATATAGGTTGTCGGAATTACATACAATCACGCGTCCTGTTTGCCAATCCACATGTTGCATCAATGCTTGATAAACCGCATCCGCTGTTCCGGCTGGCTTCTCGCGATCCGCAGGGATTTGTTGGCGTGCGAAAACGATTTGCATGCCCCAACAAGCATCTTTGGCCATCAACCCTTCACAATATTCCTGCGAAATAGTATCCGTTGGGTGCAACAATAACATAACTTCCTCAATCCCTGCCAAATGCGCATTGTATAATTGATAGTCAATTAAGGTCTTTCCGTTCTTACCAACTTGAATCATACCCTTGGTAACCGAGTTTGCCTGCGCAACTAAGTTGGGATCCAAATCACTTGCTCCTTCAGCCATCGCCTTCTTCATCCGCGAAGCCATACCGCCCGCCAAAATCAATAATCTCTTTTTCATATCTTAATAAAATAAACTTGCTTTTTCTTCTTGCGTACCTACATCGACGCGAATAATGTAGCCTTTCCCGCCTGCCTCATTGATGGCCTGCACCACCGCTTCTGGATTTTGCGGCGCATAGGCAAACATGCAACCGCCACCACCTGAACCATTAATCTTGGCTCCCAAAGCTCCTGCACCCAACGCTGCCTCGATCATCCGATCGATTTTTGGCGTCGAAATGCGCTTATGTTCACGCAAATTGACTTGATGTTGGTTTAACAAATCCCCCAAACGCGCATCCTCCCAAGGAGTCTCGCCATCAAACATGGCTTTGGCAGCGAGTAAAATATCGCGATCCGAAATGTTTGCGGATAATAAAACCCATTCGTCTTCTGTGAGTAATTTTTTGTATGCCATACAGGCATTTAAATCTGTGGTTGCCAAATCAAATGTAGGATCCACTTGTTTGATTTTTTCAATGCCACCCAAAGTCCCAAATTTGACATGGGCTAAAATACCGAGCGTATCTTTGGCCTCACCGGAATCACCTAAAACAAACGTACCTAGATCCCGAGCGTAGGTTTTGATGGAGATTTCAGGTTGGCTTGCTAAGTAAATAACATTGCCAACCGCCGTAGCGTATTGATCCATCATGCCACCAGGTTCCGTAAATTCCAGGACCTCCGCCTCGTAGGTGATTTCGCCCACTTCCTTTTGGGAATAGCCTAGCTTATACATTTCATTAAGTAACTGTACCCAAGAAACAAGCAGCGCTGAGGAGCTCGAAGTACCCGAATTAATTGGAATATTACCACGAACCTCTAGTTCTAATCCTTTGTCGATGACATGACCGCGGCGCTGCAATACATTACAAACACTTTTGAAATAATCACGCCCTTGCGTATATGCCAAAGGGTAATCTAGGACAAATTCATCGCTTTTATTTATGTCCGGCATTTCGAAATGGACAATTTGATCGGGGCGAAAAGCACCTTTTATTTGAATTCGCTTTGAAATTGCTGCTGCAATAACGGGAAGACCTAAATAGTCTTGATGTTCACCAAACAAACAAATCCTCCCCGGAGTAGATACAATCATATAATTTGATAATGAACAAAAGTACAAAATTGATTTTAAAAAAATAGTTACATTTGGGCTGACCAATTTAAACCAATGATCTCAAACCGCTTTCCTGCTGTTGATTATTTTCGGGGATTTATCCTATTTTTATTGGCAGCCGAAACTACCGGCCTATACGAGCACTTAGAAACGCTCTTCCCACATTCATTTATCTTAAAACAATTTTTCCATGCTGAATGGCAAGGATTGCATTTTTGGGATTTGATCCAACCGGGATTTATGTTAATCGCTGGATCTGCCCTTTATTTTTCAACCTATAAAAGATTAGATCAAGGCGCGACCTATGCAACTTTGTGGCCGCATGTAATCAAAAGGTCTATTTTTCTATTCCTGGCTGGTACGGGTTTACATTGCATGTATCGGGGTGAAATGGTGCTGGAATTGTGGAATGTGTTGACCCAGCTATCCTTCACAACATTGATTACGTTCTTCCTACTACGCTTTTCGATTCCCTTGCAAATTGCAGCTTCCGTTTTATTGTTGTTGATTTCACATTCACTTTATGTATTTAGTTCGATTCCTGGATTTGACCAACCAAACACACCGGATCATAATTTTGGTTCATACATTGACCTGTTGGTGATGGGCAAATTAAGCAATGGCCATTGGATCGCGATGAACTTTTTACCTACGGCGGCACATACCATTTGGGGCGCTTTGATAGGCCGAATTATTCATCGGACTAGTCCTCCGCAATTAGTTTTTCGCACGTTTTTGGGCTTAGGGGTCTTGGGCATTATTGCCGGATACGGACTTGATATGGCTGGAATTCCGATCATCAAACGAACGGCAACTTTATCCTTCACGCTCGCTTCGGCCGGTTGGGTCACTCTGTTAATGGCCTTATTCTACAAAAACTGGTCAACTGAAAAACCAATTATTCCCCTACCCAAGTACCTGAATTCGATTGGCAATAACTCCTTATTGATCTACCTTTTCTTCGAAACAATCGTTCCTCAATGGTTAAACAAAAAGATGCACATATTCGTGGGAGGATTTGCAGATTTGGTTTCCATGCCGGAAGCCTGGGGCGATGTACTTAATTCCATCGTGGTGCTGATGATTATAGTGCGATTAGCTACGTGGCTTGATGCTAGGAAGATTTATTTCAAATTATAATTAGACTTCAGACGCTAGACGTTAGACGCTAGAATAGACGTCAGACGCTAGAATAGACGTCAGACCCTAGACGTTAGACGCTAGAATAGACGTTAGACGCTAGAATAGACGTCAGACGCTAGAATAGACGTCAGACCCTAGACGTCAGACGCTAGAATCGACGTCAGACGTTAGAAAATAATTGTACTCCGGACTAAAGACTCCGGACTAACGTCTGACGTCTAGAGTGTCTAACGTCCAACGTCTGACGTCTAGGGTCTGGCATATAAGCTACTGCTCATTGATGAGCAGTAGCTTATATGCCCACGTTTGCGCAATATTCCACGCCTTCGTCTTTGCCTCTTCGGTTTTAGGACCTGCAAAATGGGCGTCTAGGGTGGCGGAGAACATCTCGAACCAACGGTCAAAATGGGCCATGGTCAACGGGACTTTTTGGTTAATCTCAAGGTGTGGGCGCATGGGTGCGCCTTTGTAATTAGATCCATCGAGCAACAACATCTCCCAAAAATCGTACATCTTAGGCAAATGATGCGTCCAATCTACCTGCATCACATCGATAAACACATGCCCCACCAAATCATCTGATTTCATACCGCCATAAAAGGCATCCACAAAAACCTTAATATCATCTCGAGAGGCTATGTCGTTCATTACTTACGTGTTTTGACGTTGGCCAATAACCATTGACCCACCTTCGAACCTTGAATAGCTCCCTCATCTAAGGCTGGGCGGAAGTGAATTCCACCGTACAGCCTACTAACCGACGCCTCATCCGAAGCCTGAATAAATGACGTAAACTTACGAGGTGGCAAGCCATAGGGAACCTCCGTGGAATCATTGAATGCTACATTATCGCCATAAACCTTCGTTAATACCTCAGCTGCCGCACGCGAAATTGTACTGTGGCCCGACGTATATTCTGGGAATGGAGGTGTTTGCAACACAGGTATCCAAGTCTTATCAATCGACGCATTGATCACCGTCTCTGGACGAATGCGAATCGAACGGTATTTCTCATCCCAGCACGAAATAAATCCATCAAAAATTGCCAACGAAGTCAAGGCTAAAGCCTCAGGTTGTGCCACTTTTTCGAAACCGTTTAATTGACCCACAAACGTACGAAAACGCTTATCCGCATGAATCGCCCCCTCATATCCCGCCACATTGGCATACATGTAAATACGGGAAGAAACCGGTGGCGCGAAGATATCATGGATGATACTTTCGGTCAACATATTTTGTGCACGCTCTAAAAACTTGGGATTCGATGCCTCCTGTTGATAGTTTGGGTTGGTTTTTTTACATGAAGTAAATGCGGCCAACAAGGCAAATATGAGTACTACTCTTTTCATAAGTTTAAACAAAATGCGCGACAAAGATACAAATTAAGCCGTAAAATTTCCTGATAAATATCAGGCCTTCAAACAGCTTTCCGCGGCTTCGCGACCTGATTGCATGGCCGACTGCAAGGATGGGAAACCCGTGAAATCACCGGATAAAACAATGCCCGCATCCGCAGCTTTTTGCTTCAGTTCATCAAAAGCACCCACCACCGGCAATGCTTCCGGCAGGAGGTACTCCTTTAAAAATGCCCAATTTTGGATGCTGGGGCCTACGAATGGAGCGAGTTCAGTAAGCACATCTGCCGACTGCATCGAGACATCCAACGTGGTAACAGATATTAAATCCATGCCCTTCGGCGCATAGGCTGGTTGGACATGAGAAAAATAGGCATAATGCAACACCCGACTATTGGGCACTAAATGCAACATTGGCTTCACGTCAGCTGAAGCGGGCACTTGAAAATAAAGCGTCTTGGTGCTCCAAAAGGCCCCTTTTTCGAGTGACACCCCCAACAGTTTCGCGGCAGCCGAAGCGTCCGTGGCGAGGATTACATGTTCCGCATCCACCGTAGCCCCATCCGATAAAGTAACTTGATTCGCTGAAACCTGAGTCACCTGCGTCCCCAAACGAATCGAATCCGCAGGCAGCGAAGCTGCCATTTGTAAAGGAATCGCGCCTATGCCCGTAGCGGGTATCGCCGCAGTACCCTCTAAAAACTGCTTCATGTAATAGCGAAACAAGGACGCCGGCGGATTCAAACCAGCAGATAAAAATATCCCGCCAAAAAACGGCCGAAGAAAATGTGATTGAAATTTGGGTGAGAAACCCCAACGGTTTAGAAAATCTTGGGTGGATTCTTGAGACCCTAGCGGTTGGACATCAGCCTGGGTGATAAACCACAAACGCGCCAATAAATAAGCATCTTTCACAGTCATGATCCCAGAGGCTAAGGCACTGAAAAGGGACCCCGGTTGTTTGAGGGGATTTACGAAGGCCAACCAGCTTTCGTTATTCCACAAATAGGCGCCCGATTCAAAAGCAGCTAAGTCCAACGAATGTAAATCCAAACTCCGTTGCACTTCAGGGTAATTTGTTTGTAAAACTTGAAATCCTACATCGAGTGTGAAGCCTTTGACATGCTCGGAATAGAGACGTCCGCCCACCTGATTTTGGGCGTCCACCAACAAAAACGGAATCTGATTTAAGTGCAATTGGGCCGCCGCCAACAAGCCCGCCATTCCGGCTCCAATGATAACAACTGGTTTCATGAACTAATTAAAATGAACAAAGTGCATAAACTTACAAAAGTTTAAAGTCTTTTTTATTACTTTGCAGATTAAATGGGTATTTGGAATGGATTATATAGTTAAGAAGGAACACGACTACCAGTATATCGAAGAGGGATCTGGCGATACCTTACTGCTCCTTCACGGTTTATTTGGCGCACTAAATAACTGGGAAGGTGTTATCACCCACTTCATCCAAAAATACAAAGTCATCATTCCACTCATGCCAATTCACGACATGCCCATCAAAGAGGCAGGTTGCGAAGGTTTAACCACATTCATTGAAGGATTTGTTGCCTACAAAAAGATGGACAAATTCAGCTTAATCGGCAATTCATTAGGCGGCCATGTTGCCTTAATTTATACACTAAAATACCCAGAGAAGGTTCAACGATTAATCCTAACGGGATCGTCCGGATTATTCGAAAATTCCATGGGTGGATCCTATCCAAAACGAGGTAATTACGAGTACATCAAAGAGCGCGTGGAATACACGTTCTACGACCCAAAAACGGCGAGCAAGGAATTGGTCGACGAGGTATTCGAAATTACCAATAGCATTCCTAAAGTGATGCGCATTATCGCCATTGCCAAATCCGCGCAGCGGAACAATATGGCCAAAGATATTGTTCGGATCAAAACCCCTACCCTATTGATTTGGGGCTTAAATGATACGATTACCCCACCGCAAGTGGGCCACGAATTCAATGAATTAATTCCCGGTTCAGAACTACATTTCATAGATAAATGTTGCCACGCACCCATGATGGAAAGACCGCAAGAATTCAACCAGATTTTAGCCAAATGGCTAGACCAAAATCCCGCATAGCATGCTCACGCTCGCTTACTTATCGTATGATTTCCCGGTATTGAAACTGACAGATTCAATCCAAAAAGCGATGAAGGTTTTTCATGACCATGAACTAACCAACCTAGCGGTATTAGATGGCAAAAAATTTGTGGGAAATGTTACCGAAGAACTGCTTGCCAACAGCAATCAACCTGGTGGAAAATTGAGTGAGTTAACATCGTTTTTTAAGGATTATTCGTTGGAGGCCGACGAGGATTTATTCGCCAGTCTGCCCCTCTTTGAAAAGAGTCAATTCAAGTTAATTCCGGTTGTCAATGACACCCATGAATGGCAAGGCTATATTAGCCTAAAAACGGTAGGAGAAGCCATCGCCTTGAATGGATTTAATGGCGAAGATGGTGGAGTTATTTACATTCCATTTCATATTCAACACGATTCCTTTAGCTTAATTGCCCGGATTATCGAAGAAAATCGCGGATTAATTACGCGTTCATGTATGCTTCGAAATAGTAAGGATGCATTAGGATTACCGGAATTAATGGTTCAAATTCAAACCGAACAATTGTCAAGCGTAGTTCAAGGACTGGAGCGCCATGGAGTGATTATCAACAAAGCCTATATGTTTGGCAAGCGCGAAGCGGCTGATAATGAGCGCTTTGACTTATTCATGAAATTTTTAAATCCCTAACCGGTGTCACTACGTTTAGCCATTCACGGGAAGTCTTTTAATGCGGAAACCAAACCGTTGATGGAGGCTATTTGGCAAGAAATTACGTCCAAAAACTGCGTGCCCATTCTATCTGAATACTTTAAACAGCATTTAGCTGAACACCAATTT
>CAMCXW010000039.1 GCA_945883625.1 Spirosoma fluviale | reverse complement strand
CCAAGAATCTTTGATTTTTTCATCTACAAAACTTGGTAAATTTTTTAAGCGCACGGCTTTAATTCGGTAATATGTGTATGCATTATTTGCCAACGGAATATTAATTCCGCGCGGGGAAAAGCCTTTTTTCTCTGTAGGCTGAATCGGTTTCGCCGTAGCTACCATGCGCAAGTTATTGGGCGAATCCCCTGCCCAAACCTCAATCCGAGTGGGCGGAAAAACACCTGTATCCGTCTTTTCTAAATACGAAAGCGTCACGCCATGAATCGCCGTTGATTTTTCGAAACTCGCCACCACATCTAAGTCGGCATTTTTAAATCCCAGCCACGTAAAATTAGGAACGCCTTTCACCTCGCGTGCACCTGCAATAAAGTCCATTAAACTCGCCCCACCTGCTGCCGGATATTTTGGATCTGGCTTAGAAAGTAAATCCATGCGCGCTGGAATGAATTGCGATTTATATACGCGGAGATCGATGGGTTTGCTGGCGCGCCAACCGCCCTTTGTGGCTAAAATGCGAACCTTCACAAAGTTTGTGATCGCGATGGATGCTTTTGTCGCCGGACTTTGCAAGCTATCCGGTAATGAATCATTCAAGGTATATCGGAACAACACATCACGCAACGTATGTTTAAATGTAAGTTTTTCGCCCGGTCGTAATATCAAATTTTCATTAACCAAAATCGGCGGATTGATTTGCAAGGTTTCTTCTTTCGCGATATATCCCGCATCGAAAATTACTTTGGGAAATGTTTTGCGTAAGGCCGTTAAATCCTCAGCCGAAAGCCCCGAACTCCACACATGAATTTTTTGCAAGGCCGGAAGTTTGGGGAGGAGTTTCTCGATTCCCGACCGCCCAATTTTTGTTCCGGAAATGGCTAGTTGCTCCAAGTGATTTAGGCCGGCCAACTGGCTTATTCCTGCATCATCGATGGACGTGAAATTCAAGTTCAATTTTTCTAGATTAGGGAACTTCGAAACAAGAGTTAATGACTCATTGGTAATTGGCATTTTAGCGAGTTGTAAACCCACCAACTGCTCACTGACTTGTGATAAATCCGATAGTGTTTTAGGATCGAATTTTGCCGCGACATAAAAATCTGCCTGCAAAGCTGGGGACTCATTTGCGATCGGATACACGGTACAATAAGGCGTGTTCATGGATTCGATGGTGGACGCCGAAGCAGTAGAAAAATCGTACGTTTTTGTACTAATTGTTAGTTCTGTGGGCTTAATCAGCTTCTGAAAATCGGGGCTATATTGCCCCAGTTTTTTCTCAAATGAAGCACCTTCTTTAACCCACAAACGTAAGATCGTAATTTCATCAGGAGTTAATTGCGCCTTCCCCAGCGGAGGCATGTGCTCCTTCGCATTCATGGGTAATTTGATTCGTTGGACCAAGTGACTATTCAATTCATCGCCCGCCTTCCAAATCGCACCATGTTTTCCGCCTTTCATCAAGTTCGCTATGCTATTCATCTTGAGCGCGCCTTTGGTTTTTTGGTCATTGTGACACGACTCACATTTAGCTTTTAAAATCGGCTGGACAATGTCCTCAAACACCACACTCTCTGATGTAATTTCTGAGGCTTGTGTTCCAAAACGCAAGTAATCTTCTCCATGCGTAATGCTAGCTCCCGTGTGGCCGGCAATCACTAAGGCAATGAACCCAAGTGAGGCGCCCAAAATAAGATTTCGACGAATAAGTACCCAAGCAAAATATACAAATGAAACGGCGATGCCCGACCATTGATGCCAGTCAAGCGCACTCGTTTCGTAACCACCTTCTTTGGCCAAAAACAAACCAAAAATAGCTGTGATTGAGGAAAAGATGGCGGTGAGTATGAGCAAAAATTCAGCTAAAACCTCAAAGGAGCCAAGGTGTTTTTTAAGACCAAATAAGGCCAGCAACAAGACCCCAAATCCAATAGGTAAATGTAAAATCAAGGGATGCAAATGGCCGATACCTGCAAGCGGCAAAGCAAAGCTTGACTGGAAAATCAAGAGAAAAATGAGGAAGCCTTGGAGACTCCACAAAATCAAATTGCCTATCTTTTCGACCTTCCCCATTACGCGATTAATCCGGGTAAAACATTTCCTGCGATATCGGTTAATCGGTAACGCCGACCTAAATGTTTGTAGGTTAATTGCTCATGATTGATGCCCATCAAATGCTGCACAGTCGCATGAAAATCGTGGATGTGCACGGGGTCCTTCACCACATTGTAACCAAACTCATCTGTTTCTCCATAAACGGTTCCTGGCTTTACGCCGCCACCGGCCATAAAAATACTATATGCTCGGGGATGGTGATCGCGGCCGTAGGTGTCAACCGTGTATTTCCCTTGGCAATAATTCGTCCGACCAAATTCCCCTCCCCAGATAACCAACGTTTCGTCCAACAATCCCCGCTGTTTCAAATCTGAAATTAATGCTGCTGACGATCGGTCCACATCCTCTGCTTGCATCGCCATTTCTTTCGGCAAGTTGCCGTGGGAGTCCCAACCCTGATGATAAATTTGCACGAAGCGAACCCCTGATTCAGAGAGTTTACGAGCCAGTAAAACGTTGGCTGCATAGGTGCCCGGAACCAAACATTCTGGCCCATACATTTTGATGATATGATCTGGCTCTTTGGATAAATCCGTTAATTCCGGAACCGCCGTTTGCATGCGGTAGGCCATTTCATATTGTTGTACTTTGGCCTCCACTTCCGGATCCTTATTTTCCGCAAAGCCCTCGTGGTTTAATTCAGCTAACTGATCGAGCATACGTCGTCTGCCCGCTTTATCGATTCCATCCGAATCATTTAAGTATAAAATCGGATCCTCTGAACTACTAAAAACTACCCCTTGATGTGTGGAATCTAAAAATCCATTTGTCCAAAGTTTGGAATAAACGCCCTGTCCATTTCCGCGTCCGCGTGAGAGCAACACACAAAATGCCGGCAGGTTTTTATTCTCACTTCCTAACCCGTAAGACATCCACGCACCCATACTCGGTCGGTTGCCCACCTGTGCCCCCGTTTGTAAAAAGGTCAATGCCGGATCGTGATTAATCGCATCCGTACTCATGGTGCGAATGACACAAATATCATCAGCCACCGATCCAATATGTGGAAATATATCGCTGATGTAGGTCCCTGATTTTCCGTATTGTTTGAAATTATAAAACGAACCTACGAGTGGGAATTTATCCTGTGAGGCAGTCATCCCGGTGAGCCGTTGGCCCCCCCGAATCGAAGCTGGCAAATCTTGCCCGGCCATTTTATTCAAGGTTGGCTTATAATCAAAACTCTCATATTGCGATGGCGCACCATTCTGGCAGAGGTAAATCACCCGCTTCGCCTTAGGTGCAAAATGTGCAACGCCTAAAGGAAGTGTTTGGCTGGACGCATCGCCTTTAAAAAGCTCAGGCACTAAAAGTGACCCTAGTGCCAATCCGCCAATGCCCGCACCCGCCTGACCAAAGAAATGCCGGCGCGTAATATTCAGTCGATTTTTAAAGAATTCGTTTTCCATATTAAACCCGCATGATGGCTTCCTCCATGTTATAGATTAATTGAATTGTCAGCATCATCGCTGCAGTAGATCCCGTGACCGTCGCCTTATCCTGTTTGTATTCCCCAATCTTCATGAGTTTCTGAACCTTTTTAGGATTCTGGGTGCAGGATGCTTGCTCAGCGGCATAATATTTTTTGAGCATGGCGAGCTCTTTTTCGTTCGGGGCCCGACAAATAATGCGTCTAAACGCTCGCTTTAATTTTTCATCGATGCTTCCTTTTTCACGTGAAAATTGACTAGCCAAAACGCGTGAACTTTCCAATACGTGCGGATCATTCATCATCACCAAAGCTTGTAATGGGGTGTTTGTTCGGCCACGCTGCACCTCACATTGATCCCGATTACTCGCATCGAAAATCAACATGGTGGGCGGAGGAACGGTACGCTTAATGAACACATACATCCCGCGGCGATATAAATCTTGGTTATGATCTTGAATGTAATTCATCAACGATCCACGGCCGGAAGTGGCTACTTCCCACAAGCCTTTGGGTTGATAGGTCTTTACACTTGGCCCGCCGATTTCCGGATTTAAAATACCAGCAGATGCCAAAACCTGATCCCGAATTTGTTCCGCTGGAATGCGAATTCGTGACATGCGGGATAGGTAGATATTTTCCGGGTCAACTTGTTGGGCCGAAGAAGTCACCGTGGAGGATTGTTGGTACGTCGCCGACATCACCATTTGTTTCACTAATCGTTTGATGTTCCAGCCGTGAGTTTGGAAATCTACGGCCAACCAGTCTAATAATTCGGGATGGGTAGGCAGTTCGCCTTGCATGCCAAAATCCCCAACGGTTTTTACAATGCCGCGTCCAAAGATTTGAGTCCATAGTCGGTTGACAAAGACACGCGATGTTAATGGATTTTGAGGTTCTAGTAGCCAGCGAGCTAAACCAAGCCTATTTTGGCCATATTTCGAGGCAGAGTAGGGTAAAATACTTTTGGGAATTCCGACACCCACTTCAGGACCGGGCATATCGTAATTGCCACGCGACAAGACATAGGTAGGTCTGCGCTTACTTGAGTCTGCCATGACCATCACGTCCACGGAAGCCGTATCTTTTTTATGAATAAACGTCAAAATAGACTGAACATCTTTGGTCGTAATTTTCATATTTGGGGGATCTGCAAATGATGCATCGATGGTCCCAAACAATCCTTTTTCAGGCACCTGATTAAAAAAAGCATAGGTGCTGTAATAGTCTTTTTGCGAAATGGGATCGTATTTGTGATCGTGGCAGCGCGCGCATTCAAAAGTCAGTGCGAGGAAGGATTTCGAAAATGTATTTGTCCGATCGTTCACATATTCCACCCGGTACTCCTCGTCGATAACCCCGCCTTCTTGAGTGATTTTATGATTGCGATTGAAGCCAGTAGCGAGTAACATTTCTTTGGTTGGCCGAGGTAAGAGGTCGCCAGCTAATTGCCATGTGACGAATTTGGCATACGAATAATTTGAATTAAATGCGTGAATCACCCAATCTCGCCAAGGCCACATCGTCCGTAATCCATCGTCTTGATACCCATGGGAGTCAGCATAGCGCGCGAGGTCGAGCCATTGTACCGACATCTTTTCGCCGTAATGTTTACTACCTAAAAGCTCGTTGACAATTTTTTCATACGCCTGAGGGCTGTTGTCTTTTAGAAAACGATCTTGCATCTCAAGGCTTGGTGGCAAACCCGTCAAGTCCAAAGAAACCCGTTTTAATAATTGTTCTTTCGACGCTTCTGGGCTAGGCTTCAGCGATTTCTCCGCCATTTTTGCATAGACAAAATAGTCGATGGGATTGCGCACCCATTCCTCATCAGCATCTGGCAATGCCCCTTTCACGGGTTTGATAAAGGCCCAGTGTGGCTTATAAACCGCACCTTGTTTGATCCACTTTTCAATGAGATTAATTTCATGTTTTGAAACACTCAAGTGTGAACTTGGCGTAGGCATGAGCAAGGAAGTATCTTTTGTTATTAGACGTTGAAAAACATCTGAACTTTCCGGGTGTCCCGGTACTATGGCATGCATCGATGGATTATCCTTGAACGCGGCATAAGCTCCTTCCGGAGTGTCAAGGCGCAGACCAGACTTGCGCTTATTGGCATCCGGCCCATGGCATTTAAAACAGCGGTCGGAAAAAATAGGACGAATGTGGTAATTGTAGTCGATGACATCCGGCATCGCCGTTTCCTGTGCTTGCGTTTCCGTGCAGCGCGTATAGGTGAAAATACCCCCAATGGCAATAAGTAAAATAAGCCAAGAACGCTTTTTAAAAAAATTCATTTTAGGTAATTCTATTTAGTCGGTTAATATACGATTAAATTTTTTCTTTGAAAATTTCTATTTAGCTAATACCATTTGCGTACTGTCTACTTCTAATGGCCATTTACCCTTAAAGCCTGACTTAACGGTTAAAGCAGGATTTATTTTTTTTAGGGCTAGGATACCTTGTTCGGTCACACGTGTTTGCCATAAGTAGACGCGTTTGAGTGATTTGATTTTGGCGAGATGTACTAAACCTCGATCAGTAATTTGGGTTCCTACCAAATTAATTGATTCCAAATAGGCCATGTTTTTGAGTTCCTCTAGGTCCTTATCTGCCATTTTTGTGTGATTTAAATCGAGATGGATAAGCAGCGGCATGGCGGCAATTTCTTGAATAAAATCTCCACCAACACGCGTATTTCCTAATTTCAGACGGACAATTTGCTCTTGAATAGCCCGTAAATCTGCGAGTTCTTTGCTCGTCACGCGAGGAGCATTGATGGCATTAACTTCGATGAAGTTCTGGTCTTTCGAAATGGGATTTGCCAATAATCCATGTTTGCGAATGCGTTCAAGATCCGCCTCGTTGGCAGCCTTAATTGTAAGTTTAAAAACAGGCGACTCCTGCGTCTCTTCCATTTTTATATACGCAGTGAGCACTTTTTTAATCTTTTCATCAGCAGGTAATTGGGCTACTTTTTTAGTAAAGTCGGCCCCATGTTGCACCCACCAGTGAAGCAAGGCAATCTCATTTTCGGTCAGCGGGGTTTTGCCTTTGGGTGGCATGTGGTGTTCATCGTTCTCGTCTAGCAATAGACGCTTGATGAGCTCACTATCTAAGGGTTTTCCTTCAGAAATGATGGGGCCATCTTCCCCGCCTTTTAAGATAAAATCCGGTGTATCTAAGCGAAGTTTCCCTTTCTGTTTTTGGTCATTGTGGCAAGAGGTACATTTTTGGGTAAGCAGCGGTTTCACGAGTTGGGTGTACACGATCGCCTCGGGAAGGTTGGTGATTTTGGGCACCTCCTTACGCTCGGCTTCTGCTTCTTTCATGCCCAGCATTTTGCGCGCTGAACCCGGCAAACTAGCGGTTAAATAATCAGATCCATGCGTTAAATTTCCCCCGTAATGGCCGGTGATCGTGAGGCAAGTTAGACCCAAAATAAATAGGGTATTAGTTGGCCGAGGATTCATACCCGAGCGCATGGCAAAAGCTAAAACTGCCGACAGCACGCAGGTGCTTATCCCGAGCCATTGGTGAATTTGTAACGCCTCCGGATCATATTCACCTGATTGCGCCAGGCTCCAACCCATCGCCGCAGAAAGTATGGAAAAGACGGTGGTCCAAATTAAAATGCGGACAACAACGTCATGGTTTTCAGTCGTTTGTTTGGAAAAAAATTGCAAAATCCCCGCAATGAAAAACATCCCGATGGGCAAATGCACCAGCATCGGATGGAAATGTCCCCAAAAAATCAGCCACGACTGGCCCGCCTCCGCTACCATCATTTAGCCAATTCGTTCTAATTTAATCGGATAGGTTTTTCCCGAAGCCCACTGTGGTACGTATATGTTTTCATCTGAATCGGCATAAACATCATGCGGATGAATAAACACTTTGTGTTCATCTTCTTTTCGCTGCTTCTGCAAAACACCATTTTTGTAGATCGGTTCAGAGCCTCCTGGTGTCGATACTACCTTCATGTTTTTATCTAAAATTTGTAAGTAGCCTGAGCCTGCCCAGGATCCGTCAGTACTCCGGAAACAAGCGGCGAGAATGTAGTCGCCGTGTAGGACAGGCCGACAAACAAACGATCCAGGAAGGTGGTAACGCGTGATGAATTTTCCATCCAAGGTGAATCTTTTCAAGCTGTTATTCACCCGATCCGTAATTAATAAAGTCCAGGTATTTGGGTCGCGCGTATCTACTAAAACCCCATGGCAACAATTGAATTTGTCATCCGCATACCCGGTAGTTGATCCTCCAAAATGACGGATGTACCGTCCCTTTGCATCGTATTGAATGATGTAATTTGAGCCATATCCATCGGCTACATAGATGTCACCGTTCTTTGGGTTGACGGCTGTTTCAGTAGGCACAAATTGACGCGGATAATCGTAAACGCCAGTTTCTTTTGGGTACTCAATTTTAAAAATCTCTTTCCCTTTTAAATCGGTTTTGATGACTTGGTGGCGGTTATTATCGCAGATCAACAAAAACTGCTCACCACCTTCATTCAGTATGGTTAAGCCATGCGCACCTGGATATGAATGGCCCCATGAGTCCAATAATTTACCTGATTTATCATAAATAAGGACGTTATTTTTGACTTCGTTCGTTAGCAAGAATAGTCGGCCTTTCGCATCTTCCACCATCTCATGGCAGTCGTTAACTGGGTTTTTCCCAGCGTCTAATAATCCCCAATTAGGGACAACCTTGTAGGTGAATGAGCCATGACCAAGGGTGATCTCCCCAGCTTTCGGTGCAATTTTTTTCATAGTGTTGTTGGTTAATAAAGATGTTCCGAGGAGTGCGGAACTGGTTTTTAAAAAGTCTCTACGAGGAATGTGTTCGTTCATGTTATTAAGGTTTATTCACGCTTTCGTCAATATTAAATAGGGCATTAGCCACCATGGTCTTGGCAACTAGGTTGGCCGGATTACGCGGTTTCTCATTATCCGAACAAAGTTTTAAAAAGGCCATGGTCTCTTGTGGATGTGCCTGATAATAGGCCAATGTCTTGGTATAAAAGGCATTCAATTTTTCAGCTTTTGATGTAGAAATCTCCCTTCCAAATAAATCAGCATAGCCTTTTTGGATAAAGGCGATGCCATTTTCCACGTATTTCCGTGCGAAAAACTGGGAGGCTTCAAGGAATACGGGATCATTCAGGGTGCTTAGTGCTTGCATCGGCGTATTCGTTCTTATCCGTCTTGAAAGACAAATATCCCGCGTTCCTGCATCAAAAGTCACCATCGTAGGGTATGGGCTACTACGCCTCCAATAGGTATAAAGCGAGCGCCTCCACTGATCTTCCCCATCACTTTTTTTCCATTCCATTCCACTATACGGCGCATTCCAAATGCCATCCGGTTGTTCCGGCATCACACTCGGGCCGCCTAATTTTTGACTCAATATTCCTGACCAGTACAAGGCCTGATCGCGGAGTTGTTCAGGGCTCAAACGAACGCGCGGCCCACGCGTAATGTAGCGATTGTTCGGATCCTTTTCACGCGTTGATTCGTCCACAATGGAGGACTGCTGGTAACTTGCCGACATCACCACATACTTTAAAAACGCCTTGGTTTGATACTTAAAATCAACTTGAAATTTATGCGCTAGATGGTCCAATAATGCCTGGTTTACGGGTGCGAGCCCTTGACTTCCCAGGTCCTCTAACGTTTCCACAATTCCAATTCCAAATAATTGCTCCCAAAAGCGGTTCACGGCTACGCGCGCGGTCAAGGGGTTGTTTTTGCCTCCAATCCAATCCGCTAATTCTAATCGATTGGTTACGGGGGTGTTTTTAAATAATCCTGGAATTCCGGGTTGAACGGCTTCTGCTTGATTTAACCAAGAACCGCGCGTGAAGACACGTGTCGTTCGCGTATATTCGGCCGGGTTTTCCAATATAATGGGTGTCGTTTGCTCAGGTTCGGTGGCAATGGCTTGCAAGGCTAATTTTTCAAAATCGGTGGATTTCAGTTGGCCTGGCACTTCCGGCAACACGGCCCAAAATCCAATACTTGCGGTCGTCTGGTCTGGCTTTGTTTTGGTGTTCAAAAACTCCCAAACGAGGTCTTGCTTTCCGGGCAAAGAGGGAATATTAACAAACGTATAAGCCCAACCTTTTACCCACTGACCTTTGGGTTTCGCATATTTTTCTTGCAGTGTCGTGTCTAGTTTAATGCGCGCAATAATCGGTCCCGTTTTAGTCCCTTGGTGAATATTTAAGTAGGTAGGAGCTGGACCGGAGTTCTTGCAAGCGATCAAGATCTTTGTTTTTCCCATCATCGGCACGGCCTTAAAGCGCGTAAATCCCTTATTCCGCATGGCTAAATATTTATTGTCGGCCAATGCCCCATTTTCAAATTGGTCTGCCCAATGTGGATGTATTTTGGGCTCAACAAACCGGATCATTTGATCCCATGCTTTTTGGGTTGCGAGGGGCTGCTTGACTAAGAAGGATTTTAGCTGAGCAATCGTTTTTTCATTAGCTGGCGTATGGTGCTTGTATGTTGGTGATTCATCTGGTATATCCTCATCGCGCGAGTTATTGAAGAACGCCATATATTTATAATATTCCTCATGTCGGATGGGATCATAGGGATGCGAATGGCATTGTACGCAGCTAAAACTTGTTCCTTGCAGCACTTCCCAAGTCGTATTGACACGGTCCAAAATCGCCGCCGTACGGAACTCCTCATCTTCTGTTCCTCCCTCATCGTTATTCGTTGTATTCCGATGAAAGGCCGTGGCGATGTAATCAGTTTCTTTTGGGTTTGGAAGCAAGTCCCCGGCTAATTGCTCTTTAATAAATTGGTCGTATGGCTTATTCTGATTGAAGGATGTGATCACATAATCCCGGTATTTCCAGATGTTGCGTGCATCATCTTTTTCATAGCCTTTTGTATCTGCATAGCGGGCGAGGTCCATCCACATCGCCGCCCATTTCTCGCCAAAATGTGGCGATTTTAAAAGTTTGTCTACCTGCTTCTCATACGCGTCTTTTGAATCATCTTGTTCAAATGCTTGGTAGTCGGCCCCTAAAGGCGGAAGCCCCGTTAAATCCAAATACAGCCGACGAAGCAAATCGGCTTTTTCAGCCTGGTCCGTATGCGTAAGTCCTTGGTTTTTTTGTTCCGCTTGGACAAAATAGTCGAGGTCATTTTGTGCCCAAGAGGCTGGAATACCGATAAAGGATAATGCTTTTTCAAGCCAACTGCCCGTTGGGATACTCGGCGCTTCCAGCGGTTGGTACGCCCAATGACTCCCCCAATTAGCCCCCTCTTTCACCCAAGTAGTTAATAAATCGATTTCTTCCTCAGACAAAGCTGGGCGCTGATACGGCATTTTTTCCTCAGCATCTTGACTATGTAGGCGCTGGATGAAACTTGATTGTTCTGGGTGCCCAGGAATGATGGCTGGTTTTCCGGATTTGGTTTTTCCTAAAGCCTCTTCTTGAAAAAGTAAGCTAAATCCGCCTTGCTTTTTTACTCCTCCATGGCATGAAATACAATTCTTATTTAAGATGGGTTTTATCTGTGTGCTGTAATCAACTTTTTGTTGCTTGTTCGATACGTAGTAGGCGGTCATTCCCGCGATGCAAAGGCCCAGAAAAATAAATAAATTTTTCATTAGTCTATGCCAAAATTGGTTTAATTACTTTTCCATATACGTCGGTCAGCCGGAAATTTCGCCCCTGAAATGGGTACGTAAATTCTTCGTGGTTAATGCCCAAGCAATGCAAAATAGTCGCTTGAACATCATAAACGGATGTTTTTCCACTTACTGTCGAATAGCCCAAATCGTCTGTTTCGCCTAGGGACATGCCGGGTTTAATTCCGCCGCCGGCCAGCCACATGGTGAATGCTTCCGTGTGGTGATCACGACCAAAATAACTTTGCGTTTTCCCTTCTCTATTTTCTTGCATCGGGGTCCGACCAAACTCGCCGCCCCAGACAACCAACGTTTCGTCTAATAAACCACGTTGTTCTAAATCGATCAATAATGCGGATACGGCTTGGTCGGTTTCCATGCATTTTTGGTGTAAACCAAAATCTACTGAACCACCTTTGCTCGTTCCATGCGAGTCCCAGCCCCAATCAAATAACTGGACAAAACGAACGCCTTTTTCGACCATTTTGCGGGCCAATAAACAGTTATTGGCAAAAGATTCTTTCCCAGGATTTGTCCCGTATAATTGGTGAATGTATTCAGGTTCTTTGCTGATGTCCATCACCTCAGGAACCGAACTTTGCATTTTGTAGGCCATCTCGTATTGGGCCATACGGGCCACGGTTTCCGGATCACCAAATTCGGCAAATGTTTCTTCATTGACCGAATTAATCACATCGATACTTGCTTTGCGCATGTCGGCATTGACCCCCGCTGGATTCTTAATAAAGAGGACAGGTTCACCTGCCGAGCGGCATTGTACACCTTGGTAGACGGACGGGAGAAAACCGCTTCCCCAGGCCGACTTCCCCGCGTCGGGGTTTTTGCCACCTGAGGCGAGCACCATGAAGGAAGGCAAGTTTTCGTTTTCAGACCCGAGGCCATATGAAACCCAGGAACCTAGAGACGGCCGACCGAGTCGCGCGGAACCGGTATGCATGAGTAATTGGGCCGGCGCATGGTTAAATTGATCCGTGTACATGCCCTTCAAAAACGTGATTTTATCTGCTTGTGTAGCCAAATGCGGCATGTGGTCGGAGATCCAATGCCCCGAATTTCCATGTTGGAGGAACTTAGCTTTTGGCCCTAATAAATTAGGGACTCCACGAATAAAAGCGAATTTTTTCCCCTCGAGCAATTCTTTGGGACACTCTTTCCCGTCGAATTTGGCTAATGTGGGTTTATAGTCGAATAATTCCAATTGCGATGGCGCCCCAGCCATGTGGACAAATATGACCGATTTCGCTTTCCCAAAATGAGGCGGAATACGCGTGGAGGCTTGTTGGCTTTTTGTATCCGAAGAACAGCCCCAAAGGGCAGAACCAAAAGCAATGGAACCAATGCCCGTACCGAGCGACTGCAAAAAATGCCTTCTTGTCGCCAAAATGGCTTCTTTTTCGATTGCTTCTTTGACTAAATTGTTCATGTTGCCTGAATCAGGGGATTTCGGATAAACCACAATTTCAAATATACTATTTTACTTAATATGTAGGATATTTTTTATAATTTCCTGCCAAAATACTACAATTATGAAAAAGCTATTCTTTTTGATTTTATTGCCCTTTGTTTTTCAAGCCAAACCACTTCGGGTAGGTATCGCAGGCATGACGCACGGACATGTGGGTCAGGTGTATACGGCGCTAAAAAAGCCCCAACAAGATGTGATCATCGTGGGTTTTGCCGAACCAAACAAGGAATTAGGCTTGTCACTTTTAAAGAAACAAAATCTGCCGGATTCGCTTTGGTTTCCGTCTTTGGAGGCACTTATCGCAAAGACAAAACCGGAGGCAATTGCCGCATTCAATAGTATTTATGAGCACCTCGAAGTGGTCAAAGTTTGCGCTCCCAAAGGAATCCATGTCATCGTGGAAAAGCCGTTGGCAGTCAACATGGATCACCTCAATCAAATGAGGGCGCTCGTTGCCAAACACCCCATACACTTGTTGACGAATTTTGAAACAACCTGGTATCCATCCCATGCGAAAATGTGGCAGCTGGTCAAGGAAGAAAAAGCCTTGGGAACGATTCGCAAAGTGGTGATTATGGATGGCCACCGCGGACCTCAGGAAATAGGATGTTCGCAGGAGTTTTTGAATTGGTTGACAGATCCTGTGCTTAATGGGGGTGGTGCTCTGATTGATTTTGGTTGTTATGGGGCGAATATTATGACGTGGTTGATGGATGGCCGGAAGCCACTTGCGGTGACGGCGGTGACCCAACAATTAAAACCGGATGTGTACCCGAAAGTGGATGACGAGGCGAGTATTATTTTGACGTATCCGGATTCCCAAGCGATAATTCAAGCGTCGTGGAACTGGCCCTTTGATCGGAAGGATACGGAGGTTTATGGTACGAAAGGAATTTTGGTGGCTGACAAAACAAACAAAATGCGCTATGTTTCGGGAGATCGATTTGGTAAGGAAGGCATGCTTTCGCTGAATCCTCTACCTCATGATGTTTCGAATGTATTTCCATATTTAGCTGCTGTCGTGCAAGGACGAATTAAACCTCAAAAAGATTTACCCTCTTTTGAAATTAATCAGGTCGTCGTGGAAATTTTAGAGGCAGCAAGGGAGTCGGCGAAAACGGGCAAAAAAGTCCAATTACAGCACTAATTCGAGTCCGAGTACCCCTAGCAAACCCACGACAGCAAGAATGGTTTCCATGATGGTCCAGGAGCGCAAGCTGTTTTTAATCGAAACGCCAAAGTACTCTTTGTAGAGCCAAAATCCCGCGTCATTGACATGAGAAAGGACCATGGACCCCGCGCCGATGCTTAAGGCAAGGAGGTTCGGATTTACGCCCGAGGAGGCTAATAAAGGCAAAATCAATCCGGCTGTGGTGATGCCGGAAACCGTGGATGAACCCGTCACGATACGTAATACAGCAGCAATTCCCCAGGCAATAATCAGTGGATTTAGGGAGGAACCTTGCGTCATTTCATGCATGGCGTCTCCCACATGCATCTCTTGTAAGATTTCCTTGAAGGCGCCGGCTCCGCCAAAAGTTAACATCAACGGAGATACATCTTTGATGGAATCTACGAGCCAGCGGCTTATTTCAGTCCATGAAATACCGCGCCTTAGACCGAGAAAATAAACTCCCGCAAACACAGAAATCAATAAGGCAACCATCGGTTCGCCGATCAAATTAATACCGGGAAAATGGACAAAAGATTTAATCGCAATCAGTGCCACAGGTAATAATAGAATCGATAAGCTAATTCCTACCGAAGGATTATTTCCACTTTCATCAGACTCCACAAACGACATGGGCGTGGCAGGGATATTTTTCATTGTCTTGCCAAACAGCCAACCAGAAGCGAGCATGGCTGGAATCGAAATTAGAATTCCGTAGCCTAGTGTCGTTCCCATTTCTGCTCCGGGTAAATGCGTCACTAAATAATAGGGAGCGGGATGTGGTGGGAGAAATCCTTGGGTGATGGAAAGTGAGGCCAACATCGGAATTCCTAAATATACGGGGGGTAAATTATAGCGCTCTGCCGTGGACAGCACGAGTGGGGTGAGCAATAAAAAGGCCACGGAAAAAAACAAGGGAAGCCCCACGATAAAGCCAATCAGCATGAAGGCGATTGGTAGGTTTTTCGGGCCAAAAAGCCCCACAAAATATTCGGAGAGGACGAAGGTAGCCCGACTTTTTGCGACCATTTTGCCCAACATGGACCCTAGAATAATGATGGGAATAATCGATCCCAATGTTCCGCCAATTCCCTTTTGCATGGCGGCGATGGTTTGTTCGGTCGTTAGTGACCCTGTGATGCCTAAACCGAGCGAAACAACTAGAAAAGCAATAAAAGGCTGTAGTTTCATGACCGAGATGAGGGTCACTAATACGAATATTGCCGCGCAGATTTGGAGCCAAATGCTCATTTGAGTGAATTTATTGGAATTACATCCCAAGTTTCTCAAATGAATTGGTAAATCAAATAGTTCGTAAAAAAAAGCCGCTATTAAAATCTAATAGCGGCTTCAACTTTACAAAATGGTTTTCTTTGCCAAATAAAAATCGATTTTTTCGCACGTCGTATCGGCGATACGTGCATCCATTTCTGCTAAGGTTTTTGGTGGTGGTACGATTACCTTATCGCCGGGTTTCCAATTTAATGGCATGGCCACTTTGTGTTTGTCGGTGAATTGCAAGGCTTGAAGCGCACGAATAATTTCATCCATATTACGCCCCACATTTAAAGGATAATACATGATGAGGCGTATCTTTTTTGTCGGGTCTATAAAGAACACCGCACGAACTGCTGCCGTTTCACTTTCATTGGGCTGAAGCATACCGTATAATTTTGAAACGTGCATGTCTATGTCGGCAATGATCGGGAATTGAAAAATATACTCCCGTTTTTTCACGCACGTTATTTACCCAAGCTAGGTGTGAGTGAATGCTGTCAATACTTAAGCCCAAAAGTTCCGTATTCATTGCCGTGAACTCATCATGTCTTTCGGCAAAACCACTCATCTCTGTAGTACATACCGGAGTGAAGTCGGCCGGATGCGAAAACATCACAATCCATTTATCCTTTGCAAACTCTGAAAATTTAATTTTACCCGTAGTCGTTACTGCGGTAAAGTCAGGCGCCATATCCCCGATCCGAGGCATTGGGTACATTTGTTCTGTTGTTTCCATGATTTATTTTATTCATTAGTGTACTGCAAACTTAAAACAGCTAATGGACTTAATTTGTGACAATTATCACTTCTACTCAAAGCCTGTCCTTTTTTTTAATGGTATGGAATAAAAGAAAAATGACTAAATTCAAAAAACCCAATTTAAACCGAATGAAAAAAGCTTATACGCTCATCACTTGCCTTTGCGCAGTATCCTTTTTTAGTTTTGCGCAGTCGGCGAAAGCCCCTGCAACTCCTCCCGTAAAACCGGCAGATTCTTCTGCTGCAAAAAAACCGGCATCGAAGGCAAAGTCTTACGAACAAGTAATTACGAAGGAAGCTAAATCCAAGAAAGGATTATTTACAGCGCATCAAGTTGGCGATAAATATTACTTCGAAATTCCGAAAAAACATTTGGGCAAAGACATGTTGTTGGTCAGCCAAATCGCCAAACTTCCAAGTGGCATCGGCGGAGGCTATGTCAATGCCGGAACGACTTCGCGTGAACAGTTAATTGTTTGGGAGAAATTCCAAGAAAAGATTTTAATAAAAGTCAAATCGTATGCATCGGTGGCGGCTGATTCCTTACCAATAAGCTTGTCGGTGAAAGCCAATAATTACGAGCCTACCTTGTACATGTTTGACATTGAAACATATAGCAAAGATTCGAGCCATGTGGTGATCGATGTAACGAAGTTTTACAGCAGTGACATTCCAGCGATGAGTGGTTTGGATGCGTCGTTGCGTGAAGCACACAAAGTCAGAAATTTAGATCCGAGCAGAAGCTTTATTCGTTCGGTTAAATCTTTCCCATTGAACATTGAGGTCTTGCAAGATTTTACATTTAACGCCTCGAAGCCATCGGTAACTCCCTACACGGAAACGCTGAGTATGCAGATGAATCAGTCGATGATTTTATTGCCTGAAAAGCCGATGAAGCCGCGTTTGTTCGATAAACGTGTAGGATATTTTACACAAAAGCAATATGATTATTCGAGTGAGGAATTAAAGTCAGACCAAAAAACGTTTATTCAACGCTGGCGTTTGGAGCCAAAAGATATGGCAGCCTATAAGCGTGGGGAATTAGTAGAACCGATCAAACCGATTGTGTATTATTTAGATCCAGCTACGCCAATGAAGCTTCGCAAGCACATGAAAAAGGGTGTGGAGAATTGGCAAAAAGCCTTTGAGGTGGCCGGATTTAAGAATGCGATTATTTGCAAAGATCCACCAACCGCCGCGGAGGATCCAGATTTTTCACCTGAAGATATTCGGTATTCCGTGATTCGGTATGTGGCAAGTACAACGCGTAATGCCACGGGTCCAAGTGTCAGCGATCCGCGTTCAGGGGAGATTATTGAGAGTGATATTATTTGGTACCACAACCATTTGCGTTCATATCGGAACCGTTTTTTATTAGAAACAGGAGCTTCAAATCCGAACGCTAGGACCCTAGATACGCGTGAAGAGGACATTGGTGAAATGATGGAAATGGTGATTTCACATGAGGTAGGACATGCGCTTGGTTTCCCGCACAATATGGGAGCGAGTGGATCATACGAGGTGGAGAATTACCGCAAGGCGGATTTTACCAACAAGGAGGGAATCTCTGCGAGTATCATGGATTATGCCCGTTTCAATTACATCGCGCAGCCGGGTGATTTGGGGGTTCGTTATATTCGCCAAATGGGGCCGTATGATAATTATGCGGTGAATTGGGGCTATCGCGTTTTACCTGATGCGGTTCGTCCGGAAGATGAAGGGCCTACATTAGACAAATGGATTGAGGCCAAAGCAGGGGATCCAAGATTTCGTTTTGGAAATCAGGGAACGAATTTTGATCCAAGTTCACAGACCGAGGATATTGGTAACGATCCGATTCGCGCAAGTACGTATGCGGTGAAAAACTTGAAATATGTGGCTAAGAATTTGGCTGATTGGACAAGTAAAAAGACAAATGATTACGAAGATTTGATTGAATTAAATGATGAGCTTTTAGGTTCATGGTCACGTTATGTGGGACATGTAACGACGATGGTGGGTGGTGTATATGAGCAATATACGAAGCCAAATCAAAATATTTCGTCGTACAATCCGGTTCCAAAGGCGAGCCAACAAGCTGCTGTCAACTGGTTGATTACCAATGTATTCACGAATGTTGACTGGTTGATTAACAAAGAAGTAGTCACGCATCACATGGCAGGTTATACGGATCGTATTCGTAGTCTGCAGGTTAGCCCATTGAACCGCATGTTGGGTTTAGAGACTTTTGCGCGTTTGGATAATAGTGGCTTGACTACGCCAAATAACTACAAGACGATTGAGCTTTTTCAAGACTTACGTGGAGGCATTTGGACTGAATTAGCTGCAGGGAAAAACATCGATCGGTATCGTCGGAATTTACAGAAAGCATACATCGAACGACTGAAAGCTTTGATGACAGATCAAGCGCCAGCACCTTCTGCTAGTTCTTATGGACCTCCGCGGGAAACGTATCCAGTTGCACAGTCGGACGTTCGCTCGATTGTTCGTGGCGAGTTAAAAGCGCTTCAGGCGAGTTTAGCTTTAGCGAAGGGCAAGTATGCGGACAAGGAAGTACGCTACCATCTAGATGATTGTTTGGAGCGTGTAAGTTTGATTTTGAATCCTAAGAAGTAGCGCTTTCGGCGTAGCTTTTGAAGTTATCTAAAATCATTTGCCAGCCCTCCTTTTGCAAATCCTCGGGGTTTTCATTTTCGGGCTCAAAGTGTTCGGTTACTTTCGTTCCCATTTCGGTGGAGGCGAAAATAACCTGCATATTGCGGCCATCTCCAATAAATATGTGAAGTGATTTTTCCAGGTTAATTTCAAGGTAGGTCCCCCAAAAATCAAAGCTCATCGAGCCGTCTTTCGCGGCCATTTCGTAATGAAATTCGCCACCTACCTGTAGGTTAATTGTCGCCTTTGGACAATGCCAATCCGGCGATGCAAAGTTCCATTGTTGGACATGCTCCGGGGAAGTCCACTTTTTCCAAACAGACTTTAAGGGGGCATTAATTATAGTTTCTACAGTAATGAAAGCCATTAGTAATATTTTAAATGTATTCGCAAATTTATCAAACCGTAGGACCTTTTCCTCATTACTATGGATAATTAGGGGCTTTGACTATATTTGCACAAACAAAATTCGAGCACTATGATTATTGAACCTAGAATGAGAGGGTTTATCTGTTTGACATCACACCCAAAAGGTTGCGAAAAGAACGTATTAAATCAAATTGACTATGTGAAGTCCAAAGGCAAAATTGCTGGGGCGAAAAAAGTGCTTGTGATCGGAGCCTCGACGGGTTTTGGTTTAGCTTCTCGCATTACGAGTGCATTTGGTTCAGATGCAGCGACAATCGGAGT
The DNA here is from genome assembly GCA_945883625.1 of Spirosoma fluviale. Classification (GTDB taxonomy): domain Bacteria; phylum Bacteroidota; class Bacteroidia; order Cytophagales; family Spirosomataceae; genus Aquirufa; species Aquirufa fluvialis_E. The sequence goes on along the minus strand of CAMCXW010000039.1, from coordinate 3,001 downwards.
TTTCTTTGAAAAAGCACCTGCAGAAGGCAAGACAGCTTCTCCAGGGTATTACAATAGCCATGCTTTCGAAGCAGCGGCGGGCAAAGCGGGTCTTTATGCGAAGAGCATCAATGGCGACGCATTCTCAAATGAAGTAAAAGCACAAACAATTGATTTAATTAAAGCTGATTTAGGCCAAATCGATTTAGTCATTTACAGTTTGGCTTCACCAGTTCGTCAGCATCCTGTTTCGGGCGTTTTGCACCGTTCGGTTTTGAAGCCTATCGGCGATACCTTTACGGACAAAACGGTTGATTTTCATACGGGTATTGTTTCTGAGGTGACAATTACACCTTGTAACGAAGAAGATATTGCCAATACGGTAGCCGTGATGGGTGGCGAAGATTGGCAGATGTGGATGGATGCCTTATTGAATGCCGGCGTTCTAGCGGATGGCGCGATGACGGTTGCCTATTCATACATTGGGCCAAAAGTTACCGAGCCCGTTTACCGTAAGGGAACGATCGGAATGGCGAAGGATCATTTGGAATCAACAGCGTTTAAGATCACGGAAGGCTTAGCGAATATTGGAGGGAAAGCATTTGTTTCTGTTAATAAAGCATTGGTAACCCAAGCGAGTTCAGCGATTCCTGTGATTCCATTGTACATCTCGTTGTTGTATAAAATCATGAAAGCTAAAGGCACGCATGAGGGTTGTATCGAGCAGATCCAACGCTTATTCAGTGCGCGGTTATATATGAATGGTTCTATTCCAGTGGACGAGAAAGGACGTATCCGCATCGACGATTGGGAAATGGATAAAGCAGTTCAAAAAGAAGTGGCTGAATTGTGGAAAAGCGCTACGACAGAAAACCTTCCGGCGATCGGCGATTTAAATGGATATAAATCGGATTTCTCTAATTTATTTGGCTTCGGTTTTGATGGCGTAGATTACGCAGCGGAGGCGAACGAAATGGTCGAGATTCCGGGATTGATTACGGTAGTGAAATAAAAGGAAAACTTTCCTTAAGCGTACTAGCGGATTATAATGCATGTTGAATCTAAGTGGTCGGCCCTTTGGGAGTTTTCGTTGGGGATTTATTTAACGGTGAAGGGTTTTAAGGACTAAGGTAGGCTTGTCAGTCTGAATTAAATCTACGCCCATTTTGGCAGCCTTTTGATAATTCGTTTCTTGATCTAAGGGGTCTAATAAATCCGTAAAAATCTGAATGCCATTCGCATGCGCTTCCTTAATTATTCCAGGTGTTAATGTAAGCCAACTGGCATCAAAGGCAAATGGATGAAGCGTTGCGATTTTAAGCGCAATGTCTTCTTTTTTTCGGAGACTTGGCATTAGACGAGCTTCTGGGAATTCAGTTTTTAACGATAGGAGAAACGCATCACTTCCGTAAAAGCAGGATTCTTTCGCTAGACCATATTTTTGTAAAATTTCCACCAAAGGCTTTGGTGCTACTTCCTTGCAATCTACATAGATGTACGTTTTTTTCGAGTGCCATTTATTCCAACGAGAAATCAGTTGGCAAACCTCTGCTAAACTTGGAATTTTTTCTTCCTCAAATCCTACATGGCCTTTTCCTGCCGATAGTTTTTTCAATTCAGAAAAGGTCACATTTTTTACTGGGCCTTCCCCATTTGTTGTCCTATTGAGAGACCCATCATGCAGAATGATCAACTCCCCATCAGCCGTAGTTCGCACATCTATTTCGACAAAATTAACATGAAGCTTTAAGGCCTTTTCGAAGGTAGCCAATGTGTTTTCAGGAGCCAATCCCGTATTTCCACGGTGTGCAGAAATACGCAATTGATTATTTGTTACCTGTGCGGAAACGAAGGATATCGTTCCGCAACAGAATAACGTATAAAGTGAAACAAAGAGTAGTCGTTTCAATGAAATTACTTGGTAAAATCGGTAAATAAATCAGAGGCAGCTTTCGTTCTGATTTCAAGTTTTGGATTTGTTAACGCGAAATCATCTAAATTTTCTATCGAACGATTTCCGATAGTGATACGGATGAAATTTTTTCCAGGGATAAGATCGGCAGGGTTAAGTAAAAAACTCAACTTAGCACTATTTTGTCCAACAGGGGAATTAACAATAAGGTCTTTGATTCCTTTGACTTTAAAGAAATAGAATTTGGCCGTTTGATTAACTACTGGAAAGAAGATGTTTGCATGAATTGCTCTGCCGTTAACAATTATTTCAGGCAAGTCAAATGGATTGATATGATGCGCATCCATACTTACCTGTGCAAAGGCTGCTTCCATTTTCGGATCATATGTAAAAGTTAATAAACGTGATATAGTTGTCTTAGGATTGTCTCCCAAACGGATGGTATCTGACTCATTCGTTAATTGAATCGATGCATACTGCGCATGAACATTTGCATGAACGATGACGGCAAAAAATACGGTCATTAATAGAACTAATTTTTTCATTTTTTAAATAGTTTGGATAAGCAAGCAATCTCCCATTTTTACCTGGAATATATGTAATCGAATTGTTAAATTTTGCATATACACATTAAGGTAAATTAGACAATATTTTAATGATTAAAGTCTCAAAATTGGCCAAAAATAGGGGGTCCAAACTTTCTACTTTTTTAACAGATATCACCTAATTCCTTAACCATTTGATTAAATTCAGACTGAGCTATTTCCCTATTTTTGAATAGAAAATCACCTAAATAAAATAGACTATGGAATTAGCTTTAAGTCTTTCAGAACCGCAAATGGAGCTTGTTAAAGCCGTTTTTGAATCGTACTCAATTCGGGTTAAATCGATTTTTGATGTCGATTATTATATTGATCAAATTTTTGAAACGTGTATTTTTCAATCGAATGTATTCGACTTGTCAAATGACAACGATGCAGGAGATTTGGCGGTTAATTATTTTAATCTGATTTACGATTATTTAGATTCGGTTTACGAGGAGGTTGCGTAAATAATTCCATTGATTTTTTTATCTATTGTCAAAATTACGTGCACATTTGAGGTCAAACA
>CAMCXW010000038.1 GCA_945883625.1 Spirosoma fluviale | reverse complement strand
TACAGATTTGTGGCTTGCGGCTGCCGATGGGTCTACGGAACCTCGAAAAATAACGAATACCAAAGGCGGTGAAGAAGGCTATTTCTGGCACCCAACTGCCAATCAAATCTTTTTTTCTGCGAAACGTGAAGGCGATGAAGTCGCTCAATTATACCGCTTAAATCTTGATTTTGGGGGTGAAGCGCAGCGTTTGACGAATTTATCGACAGGTGTTTCGGGAGCTAAAATTAGTTCGGATGGCCGATTGATTGCATTTACGTCGCGCGTATATCCAACAGCGTTCACGGATTCCCTTAGCAAGAAAATGGCGGAGGAAAAGAAGAAAATCAAAACCAAAGCACGGGTCTATACCTCCTTCCCGATTCGCTATTGGGATTCTTGGCTCGATGAAAAACAAACACACATTTTCGTGATGGATGTTACCACGGAAAAGCCAACGCCAAAAAACATCTTTTCTCAAGTAAGCTTAGTGGAATCCAAAGGTTTTCAATTGGGGGCGTTTGACATTTCTCCAGACGGATCGACGATTGTTTTTTCAGCGACTACAGAATATAATAGGACTGCTTACCAGTCGGCAACGTCACATCTTTATGCCATTACCATTACCGGTGGCGAGGCGAAATTAATCAGTGATGAAATCACCGACTATGCCCAAGTTCAATTTTCGGAAGACGGTAAATACCTCATGTCGACTGGTCATGTGAATGGCAACAAAATTTATTATTTGGAACACTTATACCGTTTTGCGTGGCCGAGTATGAGCGGTCGGACCGAATTAGCCGTGGGCTTAGACCGCCCGATCAACGACATGCAAATCTCGGGTGAATCGATTTACGCGAGTATCGAAGATCAAGGTGTGGATCGAGCGATTCAGATTTCGATTGAGTCTGGTGAAGTGAAACCGCTGTTTGGCGGAGAGTCTGGATCTGTGACTGGATTGTCGGTATCGAATGGCGTTGTGGCTTATACGTACCAACATATCGCTGCTCCGGCCGAAGTATTTACCTATGTAGGTGGAAAACGCATCGGAATTTCCAAAGCGAATGATGCGGTTTTGGGCTCATTGGATTTGCCTAAACCAGAGGTTTTTTGGACTAAATCATCACGTGGAAAAATGATTCGCAGTGTGATTATGCGTCCGGCTGGATTCGATGCTTCAAAAAAATATCCACTGTTTGTATTGATGCACGGTGGACCGGCAAGTTCATTTAAGGATGTTTTTGGTTCCCGTTGGAACCCTTATGTATTAGGTTCTTCTGATTATGTCTTGGTCATGACCGACTATACAGGTTCGGTGGGCTATGGCGAGAAATTCGCGCAAGGCATTCAGTTTGATCCATTCAAAGGACCCGGAAATGAAATTTTGGAAGCTGCGGCAGATGCCATTAAGCGCTATCCGTTTATTGATGCATCGCGTCAAGCGGCAGGAGGAGCATCGTATGGAGGCCATTTGGCCAACTGGATGCAGGCGACTACCTCGCATTTCAAATGTTTGATTTCTCACGCAGGATTAGTAAACTCGGAGGCTCAATGGGGCACGTCGGATGTAATTTGGGGTCGTGAATTAATGAATGGCGGTGCATCTTGGGTACCTACCAAAACCTGGAAGGAACAAAACCCGATGCGATTTGCGGCTAATTTCAAAACACCGATGTTGTTGACCGTAGGGGAGAACGACTTCCGAGTACCGATCAACAATACGCTCGAAAACTGGAGCATCCACCAGCGCTTACAGATTCCAAGTAAATTGATTGTTTTCCCCGGCGAGAATCATTGGATCCTAAGTCCAGATAATTCGAAATTTCATTATCAGGAGGTGAGGAACTGGTTGGGGGGGTATTTGAAGTAAAATAGTCCGGAGGGAAAGAGTCCGAAGTAAAAGAGTCCGAAGTCGGTAGGGAATGAGTCAAAAGCTAATAGCTTGAACAATCTCCTATAGACTTCGGACTTATTACTTTTCTCCTCCGGACTATTTTACTTCGGACTCTTTTCCTCCGGACTAATCTCCTTCGGACTTAAAGTTGAATCATCTTCCCCGTCCTAACAGACTCATCGCACGCGAATGCGATTCGCAAACTGTTTACGGCATCTTCTACGTGATCTGTTAAATCCACATCCGCCTGAATGGCGTGCAGGAAATAGGCTTGTTCGCGGTCGCATAAACCTTGGTGATCGGGTTCATCGGTTAGATTAATCCACTCGTCTGCGCGTGTGAATTCATTTTCAGCATTGATATCTGCATGGTGCACACGCAACGATTCGGTTTTGGTATGGGATTCTACGGAGTCAGATTTCCCTTCGCCACTTGCGTTTTGGGCGACAATGGAAACAGATCCTTTTGGGCCAAATACATCTTTGACAAAATAAGCCGTCTGGGAAATCATCGGACCCCAGCCCGCTTCGTACCAGCCTACGGATCCATCTTCAAAATGAATTTGGAGCTGGCCATAATTGTAATTTCCAGCCGGAATATCTTCCGTCATGCGCGCCCCAATCGCCGAAACACGTACGGGTTTTGAACGCGTCATTTGGCACATGACATCAATGTAATGCACGCCGCAATCTACGATCGGACTTAAGCTCGCCATCAAATTACGGTGCACATCCCACATGTAACCGTGGGATTGTTGGTTCAAATTCATCCGCATTACGAGCGGTTTTCCCATTTCTTTGGCAATTTCAATAAACTTAATCCATGAGGGATGGTGACGTAAAATATAGCCTACAACGAGTTTTTTGCCTGTTTTTTGAGCCACAGCTGCCACGCGAATCGCGCCGGCTAAACTATCAGCAATAGGTTTTTCGATAAACACATGACAACCTGCTTCCATGGCCGCAATCGCGTACGCTTCGTGCGTGTCTGGGTAGGTGGAGATGCAAACGGCATCGGGTTTGGTTTCGGCTAGGGCCGATAGATATTCGTCGAATAATGGGTAGGAGCCGCCTAATTTTTGATTCAATGTCTCCTTGCTTTTACCGGGAGAAACGAGGCCGCAAATTTCGAAAGCGGCTGCGTTATGATAGGCTGTTGCGTGGGAGGCACCCATGTTGCCACATCCCACCACTAATACGCGTAATTTTTGCATAGGTTCAGATTTGAAAAGCCCAAGTTACTAAGAATGATTATAAAATTCGATTCCCTGTCTTTATAAAATATGCGCAAGATTGGAATCATATTCGTGTTTGTTTGTCAGGGTTTAGTAGCCCAAAATACGAAAGGACTGACCGGAATTCCAGATACCAGTTTTGCCAATTATTCTGCGTGGCAATCCGCGCTCAAAACAGATCCAACCTTGCGTTTAGCGGAGTATACGGCCGCTGAAATTAAAGGCACACGAACCTTAGTTTACAAAGAAATCGGCCAGCGGAAATTAGTCTTGGACGTATATGAGCCAAAAGATAAGCGCTTCCGCAAGACACTTTTGTTTTTCCACGGGGGTGGTTGGCGAACGGGCCATCGGTCCCAACATGTCGCGCTGGCGCAGGCTTTGGCAAAAAAAGGATATCGCGTTTTTCTGGCGGAGTATCGCTTGTCGACCGAAGCGGTTTATCCAGCTGCAATGGAAGATGCGCAGTCGGCGTTGATTTATTTGCACCAACAAGCCCACAGGCTACATATCGATTCGAAGCAAATTTATGTGTCAGGTTATTCAGCTGGTGGCCAAATGGCGGCGTTGCTGGGTTCCGTTCAGGATGAGAATTTATTTGGCCCGGGTCAAAAAATTAAAGGGGTGATTGACCTCGATGGGATATTGGCCTTCATTCATCCGGAATCGGGGGAAGGCGATGACCGCGTGCGGATGTCGGCAGCCACGTCTTATTTTGGCTATTCGAAAACGGAGAATCCAGCCATTTGGAATCAGGGATCGGCCTTGCATCATGTGTCCAAACAAGATCCGCCGGTGTTATTTATCAATTCAGGTGTTGCACGTATGCATGCGGGAAGGGAAGATTTTCGGGCTCAGATGGGCCAATTTGGCCTGTTTACGGATGTGTATACCCATGAGAATTCACCGCATACGTTTCTGTTGTTTACCCGTTGGTTCGATAAAACGGTCCAACTAATCGATCAATTCATGCAATAAATTAGCACGTTTGTAGAGACGCCAGGTCGCGTTTGTAGAGACGCGAGACCTCGCGTCTAGTTTGTGAGACGGTTGGTATTGCGTTGCTACAGGAAGAAGTGCGCATATTTATTAAAAATTGATAACAATTTGTAATGATGAATCTAAAAAATATTCTAGTTTTGGTTTGTAAAGTTCAATTTTTTTGGAAAAAATCAAATCTTTCGGGAATAAAATCAGTGATTCCGTTCTTTGGAACCAGTTAAAAGCAGGTGATGAAGAGTCGTTTTCCATGCTATTTGAACGGTATTATGGTTCATTAGTTAATTATGGTAAAACCTTAATGCCCTCGGAAGATATTGTAAAAGACTGTGTCCAGGATGTTTTTGTGGATATATGGAAATATTCTGAAAAACTTAATGCAGCTATTGTTGTCAAAGCTTATTTGTTTTCATGTGTTCGTAACCGAATTGCTAGATTTAGGGAACGTGATCATATTTTCTCACATGTAAAAGATGTAGACTCGTTTGATTTTATGTTTGATTTTTCAGTCGAGGAGCGTCTAATTGCTGATGAATCGATGGCCAGTAAGGTCGAATATTTAAACCAGTGTATAAATAATTTGCCAGATAGGCAAAAAGAGGCCTTATATCTTCGGTACCATCAAGGGCTTACAGTTGAACAGGTTGCAGAAGTTCTTGATATGAACTATCAGTCGACTAAAAACTTGCTTCACAGAGCTATTTCGCGTCTTAGAAGTGATTTTCCTATATCATTAGTAGCTCTTTTGCTTGCCAATCCTACAAATTTTTAAGTTTTTTATAAAAAAAACACAATTAACTGAGTACCAAAACTACTTCGTGTCCTCTTTGTATCTGAAAAGCTATACTATTAGATGCAAGACAGGAATTTTTACAAGTCGGTTCTCGACTTCATTACGGATGAATCATTTCAGCGATGGGTTAGGGAAAAGGAGGATTTGTCTAATTGGGAAGAGTGGACACTTGAAAATACAGAAAGGGCGAAACTTGTAGCGGAAGCGCGGCAGTGGATTCTTGCCATGCGGGTCGAGGAGGATTCAGTTTCGAATCAAGAAACGCAAGAAGCATTGTTTCTTACCTGGAGCAAAATAAGGAAGTCAAATTCTTCATCTAGGATTACCCGTCTTTTTCAGGCCAACTTCTTCCGGGCGGCTGCAGCTGTTTTAGTGATTGGATTAGTCACTGCGGGTATTTACACGAAGTTATCAATCATTGAAACGAATTCAAACGCACTAAATCAATACGTAGTTCAGGGGGATTCGAATGGATTAATTGAGCAGATAAATAATACCGACAAACCACAGTTGATTACCCTTTCGGATGCCAGTTCAATTTTACTTCAGCCTAAAAGTAAGTTAAGCTATCCCAAGAACTTTAAGGGGAGCATTCGTAAAGTGTATCTTTCAGGGGAGGCATTTTTTGAAATTAGCAAAGATCCAAACAAGTCATTTATGGTTTATGCTAATGAAACGGTGACCAAAGTATATGGCACAAGTTTTCGAATTGTTGCTTATTCCAATCAACCAAATGTGGAGGTTTTGGTCCGAACGGGTAAGGTTAAGGTGAGTGGAGTACAGAAATCATTAGCAAATGCATCCAACGAAGTAATCCTTTACCCGAATCAAGCGACTAGGTTTGAAAGAAAAAATCAGGTTTTCGAAAAGATCCTAGATCTGACGCGTGATGAGTCCTTGTTGCAAAGTGCAAAATCGATTGAACGATTGAATTTTGAATTCCGAGATATTCCTGTTTCTCAAATTTTTGCAACAATTGAACAAGCCTATTTAGTTTCCATCGATTTTCCGATGGAGAAATTGAAGGAGTGTTATTTAACTACCTCGTTAATTGATGAACCATTACCTGAAAAGCTCAAGATCATTTGTGCGAGTTTGGGTAATAATACGCGGTATGAGATGAATGGAAATCAAATAAAAATTATTTCAAATGGATGTAAATAAACAAGCATATGGCCTATGATTAAAAAATGACCAACTAAAAAAAGCGCCGAAATGCTGTAACATTTCAGACGCTCTTACATCTCAAAAACCCCTGTAAAGGATTGCGAGCTAAGTCAACACCAGTCAAAGAGTATTAACCTTATTTTTCAAAATTATGAAAATAAATCTTATTAATCGGCGGTTATTCCGTTACATCGTGAAAGTTTCAATAACACAAATAGCCATTTACCTCATTTTTTCGAGTATAACCATGGCAATGCCAGCAAAGGCGCAAGAATTACTAGACACAAAAGTAAATCTGTCTCTTAGCAATGTCAGCTTGGAAAATTCAATTAGGGAAATAGAAAAAACCTCTCAGGTTAAGTTTTCGTATAATTCTCGGGCCTTAAAGCTTACTCAAAAAGTAAACATAAGTGCTCATAATGAGTCGCTTTCGAGCGTTTTGAGTAGACTTCTAACTCCACTTGATATTTCATATGTTCAGGTGAGTAATCGAATAGTCTTACGAAGAGACGATAAAAAAGCAATCTCTCAATTGGAGGGATCCTCAATACTCGATAATCAACTAATTGATGAACTGAATATTAGAGGTACGGTAGCAGATGCTAAAGGCGAAAAACTTCCGGGAGTAAATGTTTCTGTTAAGGGTTCAACGCGCGGAACGTCAACGAATTCAAATGGAGAATTTACAATTGCCGTACCTGACAATAAATCAGTTTTAGTGTTCAGTTTTGTTGGTTATAAGTCTCAGGAAGTAGTTGTTGGCAATAATTCTATTTTGAATTTAGTTCTGATTGAAGATAATAAGGCTTTAGAAGAGGTGGTAGTTGTAGGATATGGTGTTCAAAAAAAGAAGGATTTAACAGGTGCTATATCATCAGTTAATGGTGATATGTTTAAGGAGAGGAAAGAAACTCAAGTTTCACAAGCATTACAGGGTTCGATGTCGGGTGTATTAGTTACTCGAAATGGGGCCAATGGATCCATGGGTGGAGCGAATATTCGGATTCGAGGTGTAACGACGATTGGAAATTCCAATCCATTAGTAATTGTGGATGGTGTTCCAGTTGCTGATGTAAATCAAGTCAACCCGAATGATATTGAGTCTCTCTCGGTTTTAAAAGATGCTGCTTCGGCATCAATTTATGGCTCTAGAGCTGCTTCAGGTGTAATTTTGATTTCAACCAAACGAGCTAAAACTGACCAGGCATCTATTCAATATAGTTACGAAAATGGAGTAGATATGCCTACACAGTTGCCTGAATATATGCGTTCATTGAGGTATATGGAACTTGTCAATGAACTTCGTTGGAACGATGCAGGTAATGGAGCTAATAAATTTCCAACATTCAGTCAAGATTTAGTAAAGGATTACAATCAAAAACATATTTCTGATCCTGATAGATATCCTGATACGGACTGGATGGCTTTGACACTAAACAAAAGAGCACCGAGAGAGGCGCATAGTATAAGCGTTATCGCTGGTTCGCAATTTGTTAAGTCAAGCGTTTCTTTACGTTATGAGAAGCTAGGAGGTTTCTATGAAAACAAAGACTACGGTCGAATTTTTGTTCGATCAAATAATGACTTTACGATTAACAAGTACATCGGTGGTACACTTGATATTAATTTTAAACGAACGAATACAACTGATCCAACTGCGAATGATCCGTTGGGAAGGGTACGAATTTCATCACCTATTTACCCAGCACTTTGGGCGGATGGTCGAATTGCAGATGGTAAAGCAGGAGAAAACGTCTATGCGAAGATTAAATATGGTGGTACAAATGATAATAATTTCAACCAAGTGGGTGGAAGAATTGGATTGGATATTAAACCCATTGATGGGCTAAAATTGTCAGCTATTCTTGCGCCTATTTTTGATTTTGATTATCAAAAAAGATTCAATAAAAGAGTTGATGCTTTTGCCTCGGATAATCCAAATCAGTTTGTTGCCACGCTAATAAGTGGTGGTTTGACTACACGCTTGGATGAAAATAGATCAACAAATATTAATTTGACTACCCAGCTTTTAGCTAATTATCTAAAAACTATTGGAAACCACGATTTTACAGTTTTAGCAGGTTACGAAAATTTTTATTCTAAGTCAGAATCCATGGGTGCTTCGCGTGACCAGTACCTTTTCGATACATATCCTTTCTTGAATCAAGGTCCGGCTGCATTGCGCGATAATTTTGGTACTGCATTCGAAACAGCTTATCGCTCTTATTTTGGACGCGCAACGTACAGTTACAAAGACAAATATTTAGTGCAAGCTAATATTCGTCGGGATGGCTCTTCAAGATTTAATGAAGATTATCGTTGGGGAGTTTTTCCATCGATATCTGCGGGTTGGGTAGTGAGTGAGGAGTCTTTCATGAAATCACAAGATGTTGTTTCATTTCTAAAGTTGCGTGCTTCATGGGGTTCACTTGGAAATGAGCGAATTGGTAATTATCCGTCAATCGGTATTATGAGTTTTGGCAATGCCCTGTTTTTCCAAAACAACATCGTTAATGCGCAACAAACAGCAGCTCAAATTCAATATGCAATCAAAGATATTTCATGGGAAAAAACTAGTTCAACGGATGTCGGCTTTGATGCATATTTCATGAAGAATCGTTTGAAGTTGACCGTAGATGGCTATTTTAAAGAAACCAAGGATATGCTTCTCGCCTTACAAATTCCCATTTTCGTAGGTTTTGAAAACCCAAATCAAAATACGGGGATAATGACAACGAAAGGTATCGATTTAGATTTGGGATGGACGGATAACATCGGGAAATTAAGGTATTCAGTTTCTGCAAATCTTTCGCAATTCAAATCAATCATGGGAGACTTAGGGGGAACAGAATTCTTAGGTGATAGAATTAAAAAATTAGGAAGTGAATTTGATGAATGGTATGGATATCGTGCAGCTGGAATTTATCAAACGCAAGAGGAGGTAACTAATTCGGCCAAGCTAAGTAATAATGTAAAAGTTGGCGATATCAAATACACGGACATAAGTGGTCCTAATGGGGTGCCAGACGGTAAAATATCGCCGGAATATGACCGTGTATTATTGGGAGGATCACAGCCTCAATGGATGTACGGCGGTAATATAAAACTGGATTACCAAGGATTTGACTTAGGGATCACCTTCCAAGGTATTGGCTATCAAGCTGTGTCTAACCTTTCATTTACAGACTATAATGCAGAAAACTGGGGAGTATTTCCGGTTTATTTAGATGGAGGAAGTACTTGGAGTTTGAATAATACGCCTGAGCAAAATTTAGCAGCTAAATATCCAAGATTTACGGAGACAAATAAAGGACTAAATAGAGCCATGTCAGACTTTTGGTTATTTAATGGTGGTTATTTCCGATTAAAGAATATTACAATCGGATATACTGTTCCTGCTAGAATTTCGCAAAAAATCATGTCTAAAAACATACGAATATTTGTGAATGCCACTGATATTTTTACCGCAAACAAATACCTAAAAGGATGGGATCCTGAAGGAATAGGTACCGTATCAACTGTTATGGGTGGATTTAATATTAGTTTTTAATTTTTAAAATTTCAATATCATGAAAGCAAAAATATATAGTGCAGTCTTAAGCTTACTTATATTAGCGTCCTGCCAAAATTCATTGGATTTGTACCCATTAGCTGAGCCTTCTGCTGATAAATGGTACTCTAACGAAGTTGAAATACAACTCGCTCTTAATGACCTCTACCGTATTGATTGGTGGCAATGGGACGAAGATGGCACTAATAATAGTTTTTTGTCAGATGATGGTTTTTACCGTCAGTCGCTGTCTCAAATAAAAGCAGGAACGGTAACAAGTCAGTCTGTATTTTCTACTAATCTGTGGAGAGACTGTTACAAAGCGATTGCAAGAGCTAATCGAGCAATTTCGGCTTTGAATAGTGCAGAAACTAAGAGTAAAGTGTCACAAGCTAAGTTGGACGTTTATTTAGCAGAAGCTCGCTTTCATCGAGCAGCTCAATATTCCAAGTTGGTAACTAAATTCGGAGATGTTGTCTACAGCGATAATGTAATTAGTATCGAGGAGGCCTATGCGATAGGAAGAACAGACAAAAAAACAGTAACTGCTAAAATTTACGAGGATTTTGATTTTGCTATCAAAAATTTACCCCTTTCGTATCCTACCTCAGCAGTAAAAAGAGTGAGTAGAGGAAGTGCAATGGCGTTAAAAGCGCGGCATGCTTTATATGAAAAAGATTATCGAGTTGCAGCTGAAGCAGCAAAAGCTTGTATGGATTTGGGTCAATACGAACTACATAGTGATTATGCAAATTTATTTCTTCAGAGTACAAAGAACTCCAAGGAGGTTATATTTTCAATTCCACGTTCTTTGGAGTTAAATATAACAATTGGGCCAACCTCAGATAAGATTACACGAAACTCAGGTGGATTCGCGGCAGCGAATCCAACATGGGATTTATTTTGTTCTTATCTGTGTAAAGATGGAAATACCATTGATGTTTCACCACTTTATGACCCAAGAAATCCATTTAAAAATAGAGATCCTCGTTGTACGGCAACTATTGTTGAATTTGGAACAGCTCATTTAGGATTTATTTACGATCCTAATCCAACTGCAATACAGGTAACTAGGTTAAGCAGTAATTCTAAAGTAACTAATAATGATAACCGCGCAAATGCCCAATTTGCCTCATTTAATGGGCTAGTTTGGAAAAAAGGAATAGACGATTCGTGGTTACAAAATGGAAGACGAATAGCGCCAGAACAAATAATTATACGCTATGCTGATATTCTATTAATGTATGCTGAAGCTAAAATTGAATTAAATGAAATCGATAAATCTGTTCTAGACGCTATGAATTTAGTTAGAGCTAGGGCTTATAAAGTTACATTAACAGATGCAAACTACCCAGCAATTAAAAATGGTAACCAAGCTCAGCTTAGGAAGCAACTCCGTATGGAACGGAGAATGGAACTTGCTGCAGAGGGAGTGAGGTACATGGACTTGGTTCGCTGGCGTTTGGCTGAAAAAGTTTTAAACCGACCAATCTATGGGTTACTAGATCCTAAAGATTTAAAAGAAAAAATTGTAGATAAAAATCTTTGGTTTTTTGCGGGTACACCTAAAATTGATGAAGATGGGACACCTGATTTCAGTGAGATGGCAAAAACAGGTCTGATAAGGAACTTGGTTCCAACTACCTGGAATAATCGTCAATATCTGTGGCCAATTCCTACACAAGAGATTCAAATTAATAAGAATATGAAGCAAAACGAAGGGTATTAATCTCTATTCTAAGCCCACATTCATCAAATGTGGGCTTATTTTAATTATTTTTTATTCATTTATTTTTAATTAATACGAATGAGAATTTACTTTAATTCCCTCTTGTTGTTAATTGTATTTATTCCTCTTCATGTATTTGGACAGAAAAATACATCCGTTAGTGGTGTATTTCCTCAACTCGCTATGGTGGCAAATCACAGCCCGAGGACTGAGGCAGGTACGGGTGGCTTAATGCCTTGGGCTAATCGTCTCTGGGTAATAACTTACGTTGCACATTTATCTCCATCCGGTTCCGGAACTGGTCTGTATGAAATAAATGATCAAATGGAATTAAAGAAAAGGGCTGAAAGCATCGTCGGGACTTATGCCAATCGATTTATTCATGCCCCTTCAAATCAATTAATTATTGGCCCCTATGCCATAGACACATTGGGTAATGTTCGGGTTTTTGAAGGCCTAAAAAACTTTAGACTTTCCGCGACCATGGCACATTTAACAGACCCTGGCAATAAGGTATATTTCCTGTCTATGGAAGGAGAGTTTTTTGAGGCTGATGTTACCACATTAAAGTCAAAACAACTTTTTAATTTGATGGATGAGTTGAAGGAACCCGCTGGTTCGAAACCACATTTCAAATCTGGATTCACGAAACATGGTAGGGTAGTTATCACGAATAATAGTTATAACGAAAAAGATTACAATGGCGCATGGTCTGCTGGGCGTTTGGCTGAGTGGGATGGTGCCACTTGGAAAATCTTAGAAAAAACAGCATTTACAGAAGTTTGGAGTGCAGGAGCGTTTGGTCAACCTATGATTGCTACAGGATGGGACAAGGCATCTGTTCTTATGAATGTTTATTTCCCTTCAACTAAAGAGTGGAAAAGATATCGCTTACCCAAAGGAAGCCGCACTTTTGATGAAACAAGCTGTACCGAATGGATGCGAATCAGAGAAGTAGAAACAGAAAGAGCTCTTATGGATTGTCATGGGTTGTTTTATGAGATTGGGTATCATACGTACGGAAATCAACTTTGGGCAATTAAACCTATTTCCTCTCACCTACGCGTTATTCCCGATTTTTGTAGTTGGCGCGGAATGCTTGTGTTAGGCGGGAACCAGGCTACACCCATGCGTTTCAGTAGTGGTTATGACAATAATCCATTAGCTGGGCAAGCTCAGGCAGGATTATGGTTTGGAAAAACGGATGACTTGTGGAATTTTGGCAAATTGCAAGGAGAGGGAGGGGTTTGGCTTGATTCAGAAATCAAAAAAGATGTAGCCTCTGATCCATTTTTGACCTTTAATTTTAACAATAAATCATTAAACATTTGGCATAAAAGTAATGTAGATGTTACATTTTCAATTGAAGCAGATGTGGTGGGAAATGGTGAGTTTAAAACCTATAGAACGATTACAGTTAAAGCAAATGAATTAAAAAATATAGATTTTTCAGAATCATTTAATCCCAAATGGATTCGGTTGGTTTCAAATAAAGATTGTATTGGAAGTGCATACTTTACTTTTAAATAAATATTTACTCGTTAATCTTCGTTTTATGTCACTATCGAAATCGTTGTTGTCTTGTTTAATTGTAGGGTTATTTGCCATCAATTCACATGCCCAATCTTTACCTAAGTCATCATATCTTCAATTTAGCGGGATCTACCCGCATTTAGCTTATTATAATAATGAAGGAGAATGTGGGACAGGTGCTGTAGTACCTTGGGCTGATAAGCTATGGGTTATCACATATGGGCCACATTTGCCTTTTGGTTCGTCTGATAAGTTGTACGAGATTAACACAAGGTTAGATCGGTTGATTCGACCAGAAAGTATTGGAGGAACTCCAGCGAATCGAATGATTCACCGGGAAAGTAATCAGTTATTTACTGGACCCTATGCGATTAATTCAAGCGGTAATGTTCGGACCATTCCTTACACTCAAGCTCCTGGGCGACATACGGGCTTAGCAAGAGATCTAAAAAATCCACAAAACAAATTACTCTTAGGTACAATGGAGGAAGGTTTTTATGAAGTAGATGTACATAATCTGAGCACCAAATTACTTTATCAAGACGGTAACTTAAAAGAAAAAAAGACGAATGATATAGCCAATAATTCTAGCAGTTCATTATTGCCTGGTGCCCATGGCAAAGGACTTTATTCTGGTCAGGGCGTAATGGTATATTCAAATAATGGCGAGTCTGGAGACAAGGCACTTAAGCAATTTGACATAGAATCGGGTTCATTATCTGAGTGGGATGGGAAAGATTGGAAGGTGATTCGCCGAAATCAATTTGTTGAAGTATCTGGTCCTGGCGGAATTTATGGAAATAAGAACCCAGAAACGGATGCTATTTGGGCTACAGGTTGGGATCATAAATCTGTATTAGTAGGGGTAAGAGGGTCAGGTAAATGGTCCTTTTTTAGACTTCCTAAAGCTAGCCATAGTTATGATGGTGCGCACGGCTGGAATACAGAATGGCCGCGTATTCGGGATGTAGGTACGCCTGAAATGCCCGAATATTTGATGACAATGCATGGCATGTTTTGGCATTTTCCTCAATCCTTTTCTATCTTAAATTCAGCTGGAATTCGTCCCCGTTCTGCCTATTTAAAAGTGATTGGAGATTTCACTCGTTGGCAAGGCGGTTTGGTTTTTGGCTGTGACGATTCGGCACAAAAAGAATTTTTAAACAAACGAAAAGCTAAGGGAAATATAGAAGGTCCCGGTCAATCGAATTCAAATTTGTGGTTTACTTCAGTCGAGACTCCGGACCAATTGGGCCCAAATACGGCGCAAGGCGCAGTATGGCTTTCAGAAAAAATAGAGGCAAATGTTAGTTCAGAGCCGTTCTTATTTGCTGGCTGGCAAAAGCGAATGGCATGGATATCAAATGCGGGTGATGAAGATGTGATATTTAGTTTTGAAGTGGATGCAACGGGGAAAGGTATTTGGAAAAAAATTCGAAGCGTTGTCGTGAAAGCAGGTAGCTCATCAAGCGTTTCTTTTCCGTCCACGGAAGTAGGTGAGTGGATTAAGGTAAAATCAAATAAATCTACGACAGCAACTGTCCATTTTAATTACACAGATGATACGCGATTTTTAGCAGGCGCTGATAAAATATTTGCGGGAATTAGTCCCATTGCTGGGAATGACTATTCAGCAGGACTTTTATATGCCCTTGGTGATAAACGTCGGAAACTTGGAATTTTGGCAGGTGATTTTGCCAAGGGTAAATTCAATGAAGTAGGTTACTATGAATTGGATAGTGCCATGCATTTGACGCGCAAAGAGGATCCGAAAACGGCTGATTTTATTCGATCAAAATTTGAAATTTCTAAAGATGCAATTATCGTGGAGGAAGCGTCTGTTTTAGTTGTGGACGATGCGGGAAGAAGATGGCGTTTGCCAAAAGGGAACGAGAACTTCACGAATAAGATTCAATCGGGATCGATGCGTATTGACCGGGAAGTGGCTACTGAACGTGATTTATTGAATGCGCATGGTACATTTTATGAGCTTCCTGCAGAGAATGCAGATGGATACGCTAAAATTAGACCTGTGGCGTCACACGCTTTATCCGTACATGATTATGCATCCTATCGTGGTTTATTAGTTATGACTGGAATTAATCATGGAAATTTAAGTAATGAGCACATAATCACGTCTACTGATGGGAAAGCAAAAGTTTGGGCGGGGACCATTGATGATCTTTGGAAATTAGGAAAACCGCTTGGTCAAGGTGGTCCATGGAAAAATTCACAAGTTGTAGCAAATACGAAATCTGATCCTTATTTAATTGGATTTTACGATAAAAAAAGCTTGAAAATTTCACATAAATCAAACCAGACAGTTAAGTTTAAAATCGAAGTTGAGCCGATTGGCCATGGCCCTTGGATGCAATTTAAAGAGGTAGAAGTAAAGCCAAATGAAGCTTTTGAATATACGTTTGCTCCTGATTTTCAGGCTCGATGGATTCGTTTTTCAGCCGATAAAAATTGTGAAGCGACAACTTGGTTGACATATAGGTAATTGATTTAATCATTTTATTTTTACGAGTTACCGTCGATGACATTTATGACAAATTAAGATGAATTATCTAAACTTTTCAGTATTCCTGTCATCATAGCGGCCTTTTATGCAATAGACGAAACCCATGGTAAAGACTTAAATTTTATTTAGTATTAATTATAGATGTGATTTGTTCGTTTTAAATTCATCCATTATGAAAAGGAGAAATTTTGTAGGCTTATTAGGAAATACTAGCCTAATGTTGTTAGCTGGTAATATGGCTAACGCTTTTGGATCAAAATATGATTCAAATTCAAATGAATTTGTTTTTGTTGAAGCAGAGCAATTTGAAAAATTTGGAGGCTGGAATATAGACCAACAATCCATGGAGCGAATGGGCAGTCCTTATTTATTGGCCCATGGATTAGGCATTCCTGTTGAAGATGCAACTACCACAATAACTTTTCCTTCAGAAGGGACATATCGTGTTTGGGTTCGTACCAAAGACTGGGTTGCTCCATGGAATGCGCCAGGTGCTCCAGGTAAGTTCCAGTTAAAAGTAAATGGCAAGCCTATTAAGGAAGTGTTTGGTACAAAAAGTGCCGACTGGCATTGGCATGATGGAAAAACGATAAAAGTTGGCAAAAGCGCAAAACTTGCACTACACGACTTAACTGGTTTTGAAGGTCGATGTGAGGCTATTTTATTCTGTAAAGACTTAAATTTTGAGCCTACGAATGACATACAGGCGTTGACTAAATTTAGACGCAAGTTGAATGGATTACCTGAAAATCCGGAATTTGGTGGCTCATTTGATTTTATTGTTGTTGGTGGTGGTTTAGCTGGTACTTGTGCTGCGATTTCAGCCGCAAGAAATGGTGCTAAAGTGGCGCTTGTTCAAGACCGTCCGGTACTTGGGGGCAATGGCAGTTCTGAAGTTCGTGTTTGGCCAGAGGGTCATACGAATAAAGAGCCTTATCCACATATTGGAGATATCGTATCAGAGATTTTACCAGACATCACAAAAGGAACAGGTCAAGTATTTAATGGGGTAAGTGCTGAATACTACGATGATGATTTGAAATATCAAAAGGTAATTCAGGAGCCTAATATTACGTTATTCATTGAGAATCGAGCGATTGAAGTTAAGAAAACAGGAGATAAAATAACGTCAATAGTAATTCAGCATTTACGCACATCCAAACACTTGGAATTAAAAGCATCTTATTTTGCGGATTGTACGGGTGATGCGACGTTAGGTTTTAAAGCTGGAGCGGATTATGAGTATAAAGTTGAGAACTTAATGGGAAGCACTAATTTGTTTAATGTGCTTGATGCGACCAATAAAGAGGAAGTTCTCAAGTGTGAATGCAAGGATAAGAGTGCTTTAGCGTTAAAATGTGAAGTGGGCAATTATGCACAACCTTTTCCAAGATGTCCATGGGCATTAGATTTGACAGATATGCCATTTCCGGGAAGAAAAGGTGTTTCGACTTTCGGTAAAGAAGGCTTACAATCATTTGCAAATATGTGGTATTGGGAGAGTGGTTTCAACAAAGACCAAGTCAATGATATTGAATTGATTCGCGATCATAATTTCAGAGCCATGTATGGTGCGTGGGATGCTATCAAAAATGTAGATAAAATGTATCCCAATCACCGCTTAGGCTGGTCTGCTTATATCGCAGGAAAAAGAGAATCAAGAAGGTTGATGGGAGACGTTGTTTTAGATGCAGAAGATTTCAAATCTCAGAAGAAATTCTCAGATGGATCATTCCCGTGTTCTTGGCATGTGGACCTACATACGCCCAAAACAGAGTTTAAATCTGGATTTGAGGGGAATGAATTTGTAGCTGATTATACGCGTGGAAAAGAATATCAATATGGCAATTTGTATTGGGCTCCTTACCGCACGTTGTACAGTCGGAATATTTCAAACTTATTTATGGCAGGACGTAATATCAGCGTTACCAAGACTGGTTTAGGTCCAGTACGTGTCATGAGGACATGTGGTATGATGGGTGAAGTTGTGGGTAAAGCAGCCTCGATCTGCGTGAAAAATTCCGCAAGTCCTCGTCAAGTATACGAGCAATACTTGCCTGAATTAATCAAGTTGTTGAGTGCGCCAGGAAAGAATAAGGCCTAATCGTTACTAGTTAATAGGTATATTTTTGTAAGAAAAAACGCTACTTGATAATTGGTTACTTTTTAAGTTTAAAAATTTAGATAAGATCGTTTTATTTGTTTTTAAATTAAGGCTGGATAAAACAATTTTGATTCTGTTCAATTAAAACCTCCTGTGAATTTCATGGGAGGTTTTTTGTTTGGAACGCCTTATTATGATTCGTAGAGACGCGACGTAGTGCGCCTCTACCTACTTCAAAATTCTAAATTGATACGGGGCAAAATGCATGTACTCATGATCCATGCCCACCTGCAAGGTTTCCTGGGACCATAAATCAGTCACCTGGGCCGGACGTGAACCATAGCTATTCAATACATAACAGGTAAGCGCCTGCGGTGAAGCACTGAAATTGAATATAAAGAATACTTTTTCGCCCGCTAGAAAACGTTCGAATCCGATGACGGAGTTGTTGTGGACTTCGAGCCAACGGGTATTTTTGAGGTCAGCGACGACCTTCAAGGATTTGCGCAAGGAAATCAACCGCTGCATGGATTGAAAAACCTGTTGTTCAATCGTTCCTTTTTTGTCTATCAGTTCCGCCCGTTTCCAGTCGATATTCGGCCGATGCATCCAGCGATTATCATAACTTTTTCCCTGATCTTGTAAATAAGAATAGTCATTGGTATACGCCACTTCATCCCCATAAAACAACATCGGCAAGCCACCCACAAACATGGATTGCGCCTGCATTAATAATATTTTATTGATCGACGTTTGAATGAGTGCGGAGTCTTTGGCCTCAATCGCTGATTCCAACCCACACAAGGATGCCAAAGATCCCGATAAACGCGCATCCTGCGTTTTCGGATTGATAGCAAACAACGCACCGCGCGCCGGCGTACCCGGGAAGGTCCCACTATAATAATTTTTGATATAAGATCGATGATCGTAAGGTGTGAATCCGGCATGCTCAATCATGTAGTCGTCATATCCCAGGCCAATATCATCATGGCAGCGCGTGTAGGTTAACCACGTGGTTCCCAATGGTTTACGCTGCAATTCATGCTGTGCATGCTGCATAATGCGAATATCTCCTGTTGCCAACGCATCCCATTGCACGGCCATTTGCGTGGCATTATACGCAAAATCACATTCATGGGTTGCATATCTGCCGGTACCGAAATACGCCATAATCTGCGCCGGAGCTACAATCGCCTCGCCCAAAATCGCCATGCCCGGTGTGGCCACTTCCACACACATTTTAATCAATTGTAAAAGTTGGTGCGCCTCCGGAAGGTTCTGGCACGTCGTTCCCATTTGTTTCCAAATGAATGCGGGTGCATCGATACGGACTACATCCACGCCCAAATTGGCATAGAAAAATACATTGCCAAGCATCTCCACAAACACGCGCGGGTTCGTGTAATTCAAATCCCATTGGTACTGATGAAACACAGTCATCACCCATTTGTCGGCTTTTTCATCATACGTAAAACTGCCCGGTGAACTTTCTGGGAAAATTTCAGGCATCGTCTCATCCATCAAATCCGGGATGCGGCGATCATCGTACATGTAAAAATAATCCTGGTATTCTTTGATTCCTTTCTTTGCCAACTTCGCCCATTCGTGGTGATGCGAAGTATGATTGAGCACGATGTCAATCATCAAATACATGTCTTTTGCTTGCAATTCAGCCTGAAACGCGCGTAAATCATCGATTGTTCCTAAGCGCTCTTCGACCACTCGGAAATCTTCCACCGCATAGCCGCCATCACTTTCCCCTTCTGGGCTTTTAAACAAGGGCATCAAATGCAAGAAATTAACACCTAGTTTTTCGAGGTAAGGAAGTTTAGAAGGGAGCTTATTGATTTGACCAGCAAAGCGGTCCACATATAAACTCATGCCCACCAGTTCTTGACTCAAGAACCACGTGCCTTTTTTTTCCTTGTCGGTGTCCCGCTTTTTTAACGCATCCGATCGATCGAGGTGCGCCTGACAAATGGAATTTAATAAGGTTTCGAATAATCCTGCCGCTAAGGGGTGGGACCCGTAAATGCCGTGAAAATGGGTAAATATATCATCCAGGTTCGCCGTGAAGCGTTCCTGAAAAGTGGCATCTTTGATTTTATGCGATTTGATTAGCTCATGGAGCTTTTTTTGAAGGGCTGGGTTGTACACGGATATTAATTAAAAATGCTATTATTCAAATGTTTAAATGCCTCCATCGCGCCCATATATTCACAGGTTCGCGCACCGGCTTTGTTGGCATTCTGGATTAAACCATTCCAGTCATCCCATGTGAGCGATTCTGGTTTTAGGTTGTCGCGGTCCAACTGGTATAAGACGGCACCCACGAACGCATCACCCGCACCGGTGGTGTCCGTTGGCTTAATCGCAATACTCGGAATGATGTAGGTTTTTCCACCTAATCCCAAAAGCGTTCCTTCTTTGCCTAGAGTAATCGTAAATACGCCAGGAATATTGTTAAGTAAGTTTTCTGCTGCTTCTTCTAGGGAATTTTTTCCTGTAATGAGCATTGCTTCTTCATCACTTAATTTGGTAAAATGCGCTTGTTTCAAAAATATCCACGATTGTTTGATGAAGCTTTCTTGTTTGTCGCCAAACAACAAATACCGGTAATTGGGATCAAAACTGATTGTTTTGCCTTCGTTTTTCACGGCGTTCAATAAGTGATAATAGGCGGCATTTAAGGGTCCATCAAGAAATGCGGTGGCAGATCCAAAATGGATAATGTTCGTTTGGCTTAGGTCGATTTGATTGACTTCTTCCACCGTTAATTCCGCATCTGCGCCGCGGTTAAACACGAAATCGCGTTCGCCGTCAAGCATTAAGGATACAAAAGCAAAGGTGGTAAAGTGTTTGGAATCTAGATGAACATGCGTTGTGTCCACGTGGAATTCAGCCATCACCTGTTTTAATTGTTTGCCAAATGGGTCATTGCCCACTTTGGCAGACAAGGCCACGGAGCCACCTAAGGCACCGATTGCTGCCGCCACATTCGTAGGCGCACCACCTGGTTTTTTAAGAAAATTTTGTCCGTCTGATAAGCTCGCGCCTTTGTCGGTGCAGATCATATCGATCAAGGCTTCTCCAATACACAATACACTCATTAGGCTAGTTTGGTTGGGGATGGTTTAATAAAAGCTGTCGCTACGGCAGCAATGGCCAATAACACGCCTGCAAAGGTAATCGCATTTCTCGGGTCGTTGTCTAAAAAGTGCTTTAAAATATACCCAAACGAGATATTTTGTAAGATCATCGGAATCACAATCATCATGTTGATGATGCCCATGTAGACACCATAACGTTCTTTGGGGATGTCACTGACAACTAATAAATAGGGGATGCCCATCATGCTGGCCCAGCCAACACCAAAGCCTGAGATTGCAAAGAATAACAGGTTCTTGTTTTCGATGTGTGGAAACGCCAGAAATCCGATAGCCGCAAGTAATAAACAGATCATGTGCACGGATTTGGCTCCGTATTTTTTGGCGTAATTCGCTAAGGCTAAAGCGGATAAAAACGTCACAATATTATACCATCCGTTCACTAATCCTGTCCAGGATACTGCTTTTTCATATAGCTCCGGGTTATCTTTCGGTGTTGCATTCCAAACAGATAAGGCAATGCTTTTGGAGGAATTTTGCCAATAACAAAATAAGGCATACCATTGAAATAAATATACCAACGCTAATTGCCACATCACTTTTGGCATGACCTTGATTGCTTGAAAAATTTCAACAACCGATTCCGTCACACTGACTTTGCGCGCCCGAATCTGGGCAAGTTCCTCGGCTGTGGGTTCAATTTCCGACGTTGTCCGCATGCTCCACCAAATCGATCCAATGGAACAAATCGCTCCTAAAAAGAAGGAGGCATATACCCAAGTAGGTAGGGAGCCGGTTTTTCCGATAAAAATTAAAGGGAAAATGAAGAGCGATAAATTGGCTAAAGTTTGGCCAAAACCCGTGAAAAAGCTTTGCATTTGAAAGCCTGTGGGCTGCTGGTCCTCATTGAGTTTATCGGCCACATACGCGCGATAGGGTTCCATCGCGGTGTTATTTCCTGCATCCAAAATCCACAATAAACTAGCGGCCATCCACAAGGACGAACTGAATGGGTACAAGAGTAAACAGATACTACATAAAAGTGCCCCGATAAAGAAATAGGGCTTTCTGCGTCCCCAGCGTGGATGCCAGGTGCTATCGGAAAGGGCCCCGATAAATGGCTGAATCAATAAACCTGTCACCGGTCCCGCTAAATTCAATAAGGGTATTTCATCTGGACTTGCCCCTAAGAAATCATATATGGGATTAACCGCACTTTGCTGGAGCCCGAAGCTATATTGAATGCCGAAAAAACCAACGTTCATGTTGATGATTTGACTAAAGCTTAGCGTAGGTTTTTTTATAGACATTTAGATTTATTTTCAGATTAAATGTAAATAATCGGATGTTTTTGCGCAAAAAGTACTAGACTGTTGCCTAATATTCCTGCGATAAAGGATGAATCATTAGTTCGTCGATTACGACATGCGCGGGCTGATTCATGATGTAATAGATGCTGTCGGCCATATTTTCAGGCCTCAACCAATCCGCGTGGGATGGATCGCCTTGTGGGTCTGCATGAAAATGGGAGTCAACTAAACCGGAATACACGGTAGAAACTTTGATGCCATCTTTTCTGACTTCTTTGCGCACGGCTTCGGTGAAGGCATGTTGGGCATATTTCGAGGCACAATACAACGAACCACCGTCAAAAACCCGTTTCGCTACATCGGACGCGATGGTGATGAGGTGGCCTTTTTTCGCTTCTTTCATGTGGGGTAGGACGTGTTGGGTGCACAAAAAAGTGCCTTTCACATTGGTGTCAAAAACTTGATCCCATTTTTCGCTCGTATAACTTTCGGTTGGCCCAAAAGCGCCAACGCCCGCATTGTTAATTAAGAAGTCAATTTTTTGGAAGGTGTGTGCGGTCTTTTCGATGGCCATTTTGATAAAGGCTTCATCGGCAATATCACCTGCAAAGTAAAGCGGTCGGTGACCAATTTCTGTAATCTCCGCAGCGAGGTCTTTGAGTTCACCTTGATTGCGTGCGATGAGGCTGAGTTGGAAATTATGTCCGGCAAGTAGGAGGGCGAGTGCACGTCCTATTCCTTTGGAAGCGCCGGTTATGATGGCGGTTGGGTAGTTTTGGTTCATAAACAAACATACAAAAATGTTCCTAGAGATGGAATGGCTGGGAGGGAATGCATTGGATTAATTTGTATTTATTTCATTTATTTGTGGATGAAACAAATTGTGTTTTTAATTAATCCCCACAAAAAAGAAGAGCTAGCCAGTTATGTAAGCTGGGTTTTGAAGCAGTGTCCTGCGCATCAAATCATGGTCTTTGACCGGGAGTGGCCATTCACTCTGGAAGGATATGATGAAGTTTGGGTGATGGGTGGTGATGGAACGTTTAATTATTTTGTGAATCGTTAT
>CAMCXW010000037.1 GCA_945883625.1 Spirosoma fluviale | reverse complement strand
AGCCGATAGGACGGGTGTTCACCTCTTCCCATCTCGAACAGAGAAGTTAAGCCCCGCACCGCTGATGATACTGGGATCAAACCCGGGAAAGTAAGTAAGCTCCAAGTTATTTAAGAAAGACCTGCACCGAAAGTGTGGGTTTTTTTATGGCTAAAAAGTAGTCAGTGGTCAGTAGTCAGTTCGGAGTAGAGAGTAAAGAGTAGAGAGTAAAGAGTAGAGAGTATTTTCCCTAATCTCTACTCTTTACTCTCTTTTCCCTATATTTGTGACATGACTATCCTATACATTCTCATCGCAATCATCGCCGGAGCCGGCAGTACCTACATCCTACTTCAAGGTAAAATAACCCTATTAACGAGTCAATTGGCCCAATTAAGCAGCATACAAACTAAAGCAGATACACTAGAGCAAGAGAATAAAGCAATGTTTGGGAAATTATCCCAACTCGAAGGTCAGAACGAAACGCTCAAAACTACGGTGGAAAACCAGAAGGCCGACGAGGATAAAATGCGGAAAATGCTAACTGAGATTAGCAATGAATCCGTGCTCCGACAAGGACGTATGTTGAGTGACCAACAACAAGTAAAGTTGAACGATGTTTTAAATCCGCTCAAAGAAAAACTTTTGGCATTTGAAACACGCGTAAACGAAGGACAAAAAAATTCAACACATCAAAATACGGTGCTGTTAGAGCAAATCAAGAATTTGACAAGCCTAAATCAAACCGTAACTCAAAAAACAGAAGACCTAACAAACGCCCTCAAAGGATCCAATAAATCCCAAGGAAACTGGGGAGAAATGATTTTAGAACGTGTTTTGGAAAGCTCAGGCCTCAAAAAAGGTATGGAATACGAAACCCAATTCGTAACCAAAAACCAGATCAACGAGACCATCAAACCCGATGCGGTCATATTTTTGCCAGATAGCAAAAACCTAATTATCGACTCCAAAGTGTCTCTAATTGCCTACGAACGCTACACTAGTGCCGAAGAAGGTACCATTGAAAAAGACCAAGCACTTAAAGAACACATCGAGTCACTAAAAACGCATATCAAATTATTATCAGCCAAAGATTATCATACTGGTCTCGACCTAAATAGCCCTGATTTTACCATTCTATTTATCCCAATTGAATCAGGTTTTGTAGCAACGATTAGCCAAGATACCACCTTATTCAATTTCGCCTGGGAACGTAAAATCGTCTTGGTCTCCCCTTCTACCCTATTGGCAACCTTGCGTACCATCGCTTCCGTTTGGAAAACAGAATACCAAACTCGAAATGCCATTGAAATTGCGCGACAAGCAGGTGATCTATACGACAAATTCGTATCATTTACTCAAGACATGGAAGATGTTGGCAAGTACATGAAACGTGCTGAAGATGCC
This sequence comes from Spirosoma fluviale, assembly GCA_945883625.1. GTDB lineage: Bacteria > Bacteroidota > Bacteroidia > Cytophagales > Spirosomataceae > Aquirufa > Aquirufa fluvialis_E. The sequence goes on along the minus strand of CAMCXW010000037.1, from coordinate 21,931 downwards.
CATACAGGAGCACTTAACAAATTGAGCACAGGAAAAGGAAACCTAATTAACCGCGCTGAAAAACTACATAAACTTGGTATTAAATCGACCAAAAAACTAAATCAAGGACTGATTCAGGATGAGGAACCCGAGATTGAAGAAGAATAATTTTGAGTTAAGAAGTAAGAATGAAGAGGCAAGAGGTAAAAAGACCTCCGGAACCAGGAATAATCCCATCCAGTATAACGACTAGTAACTAATGACTAGCGACTTATTTACACTTTCTTTAAAAACTCCGTCCGTAAAACCATCACTGATTTCTCAACTTTTCCCTCTACCTCAGCCGCATCATCTGTCAAACGAATATTTTTTACCATAGTCCCGCGTTTAATCACACCGGATGATCCACGTACCTTTAAATCTTTAATCACCGTAACCGAATCGCCCTCTTTCAAAACTGCTCCATTACTATCGCGCACGATTAATTGTTCTACATCCTCCATCAAATTCTTGTTTTAAATTAAAATCAGGATTACTTCTTCCAACCCGTTTTGTTATTTCTAAATCCCAATAATCGCTGGGCTAAATCCGGTCGCTTTAAATACGTCAACCGATTACGAATCCAATCCTTATACTCCGCCTTGTACCAAAAGAAATACTTATTCTGATTCTGCTTTTCCTCTCTAGTCTTTGCTGTTTTAATCGGCTGCAAGGTGTATGGATGAACACCCGAATAATAGATCACCTCAGCCACCGTCATCGGTGTAGGGGTGAAATCCTGAACTTGCTCCAATTGAAACCCTAGATCCTTCGTCTCAGCCGCTAAATTTGCCATATCTTCTTCCTCACATCCTGGATGCGATGAAATGAAATACGGAATCAAAGGCTGCTTCAAACCAAATTTGGCAGAAATCTCATCATACTTCTTCTTGAACGCATGAAAATACTTAAACGAAGGCTTACGCATAACACGTAATGTTGCATCCGATGTGTGTTCTGGGGCAACTTTCAATCGACCTGATACATGGCGCGTAATCAATTGTTCCATGTATTCATCGTGGTTACCATCTTGATTGTTTTTATTAAAATCATCAACCAATAAATCATAACGTACACCAGAGCCAACAAACGCTTTTTTTATTCCTGGATGCGCATCCACCTTTCGGTAAATCTCCGTCAATGGCGTATGGTTGGTATCTAAATTATTGCAAATCACCGGGTGAATGCATGATGGGCTCACGCATTTAGCACATATCGATTCATCCTTCCCCTTCATCCGATACATGTTCGCCGATGGACCTCCTAAATCTGAAATGTAACCCTTGAATTCTGGATGCTTTGTAATTTCATCCACCTCTTTCATAATCGATTTCTCACTTCGGGAAGCAATAAATTTCCCTTGATGCGCAGAAATCGTGCAAAAACTACAACCTCCGAAACAGCCCCGGTGCATATTCACCGAAAATTTAATCATCTCATAGGCCGGGATTGGCCCACGTTTCTTATATTTCGGATGTGGCATACGCGTATATGGCAAATCAAATGACTTATCCATTTCCACTTCTTCCATCGTCTTAAACGGCGGATTAATTACCAATACCTCATCACCAACAGCCTGCGTAATCCGATTCGCCTGCCATTTATTCGACTCCACTTCCACAATCTTGAAGTTGGACGCATACTTAATCTTATCTTGTAAGCAAACCTCATGACTCGCCAGTTGAACCGTTTCCCAATCACCAACGACCGGTAATGGTTCCGACTGATTTTGAACATAAGCCACTTGATTAATATCGGTTAATTCCGACAATTGTTTACCTGATTTGACGCCACGGATGATTTCGCGCAAGGGTTGTTCTCCCATGCCATACACCAACATATCCGCTTTGGAATCAACTAAAATTGATGGAAATAATTTATCAGCCCAATAATCATAGTGGGTTACGCGTCGTAAAGAGGCTTCGATGCCCCCAATTAAAACAGGGACATCCGGATAAATCTCCTTTAAAATATTGGAATAAACCGTCGTAGCATAATCAGGACGAAAACCCGCTTCACCACCCGGCGTATATGAATCATTAGAACGCAACCGCTTATTTGCCGTATAATGATTCACCATGGAATCCATACAACCTGCCGTTACACCAAAAAAGTATTTTGGTTTCCCTAACTTCTTGAAATCACGTAAATCATCTTGCCAATTAGGCTGCGCAACAATCCCCACCTTCAAACCTTCACTCTCCATAATGCGACCGATAACCGCCGTACCAAACGCCGGATGATCTACATAAGCATCACCTGAAATCAGGATAACATCGAGTTCATCCCAGCCACGTTTTTCAACTTCCTTCTTTGTCAATGGAAGCCAGTCAGTTATAGGTCTTTCTTGCATGGCGCAAAATTAAGCTAAAATCAACGTGAAACCTATTTCAAAAGCTTAGCCTTGAAAAAATCAGCAGTGGCTTGAAATACTTTGAGCGTATTTGAATACTTCATCCAGTGATGCGTGTCATCAACAATGACCATCGATTCCATCGGAACTTTTTTCTTTTGCAATCGATTAATTAAATCAACTGATTGACTAAACGATACATTACGATCATCATCCGCATGAATAATTAACACGGGTGATTTCCATGTATCAATTGAAGAAATTGGTGAAGATCGATAAGCAAGACTAGTCGCCCAATCAGCGTCAGGAGCTTTATGTGGTCCCGACAATACTTCCATCGGAATCTCGCGCTGATGCGCCCAATCATGCACACCGTGAATATCAACACCTGTAGCAAATAACTTAGAATCACGAGCCAATCCCAAAGCAGTTAAATAACCGCCATAGGATCCACCATAAATCCCTATTTTTCTATTATCCACAAAAGATTGTTGGCCCAGCCACTCGCCTGCTGCCTTAATGTCTAAATACTCAGATGCGCCCCATTGGCCCGCAGATTTTGGATTATGGAAATCATATCCATACCCAATTCCCAAACGGTAATTGACCGATAATACCACAAAACCTTGATTAGCTAAATACTGATTTAAAGCATACGCATTTGCATAATAATCAGAATAATGCCAGCCCAATAACATTTGGCGAGGCGGTCCCCCATGCACAAAAATAATAGCTGGTTTTTTCTGCGTACCATTTGAAGAATCAAAAATCTGCCCATGAATTGTTAGCCCATCCAAGGATTTAAATACCACCTGTTTAGGTTCAACCAAAGCACTTGCAGGAAATTCAGTTGGGATTAAACTTTCCGTCAAAGAACGCGTGGGAGATGAGCCTGCCAACATCAATTGAGGAGCTTTCTTTGCACCCGACCCAATGTAGACATAACCACTTGAAACAGAAACTGCCGACCATTCAATACCCGTTCCCGGAGTTAGAACCTTCATGTCAGCCTTATCCACAGATACTTGACAAATATGTCGGCGATCTTTATCTGTCACATCACTCCCTGTATTGGCATCAAAAAATACTGAATTTCCATCTGAACTGATACGTAAATGTTCTACCATAAAATCACCAGGACTTAATAATAAGGCAACTCCACCCGTAGATGCTATTGAATATGCATGTGGCCAGCCATCATGGTAAGAAGTGAAAACCAATCGATCCAAACGTGGCCAAAATAAATTCGTTCCACCGTCCGTTGTCGGCAATGAACCGCGATAGGTATTAGGTGCTTCCCAAACTAGAGCAGACTTCTCCCCCATTAGTAAGCTAACTTTTCGAATAGACCAAGGGATACGCTTTCGCTGGGTAAGTGAATCCGTCGCCCCCCCTTCCGCTGGTGTGCGAACAAAAGCAATTTGGGTGCCATCAGGTGACCAACGCGGACTAATATCCTTCGCGAAAGAAGGATCAAGCCAATTAACCACTGATTTTCCAAGTTCAAAATAACCCACAAAAGAATGATCACCACGGTTCGAAACAAATGCAATCTTATTGCCGGTCGGGGCCCAGGCCAACGAATGTACCGCCCCCCTTGTTTTTAGCAGACGAATAGGCGCCTCTAAAAAATCTTCATTCTCATTCGTATCCAGTTTACAAACCCAAGGTTGGCCTTCCTTAATATAAGCAACGACTTTATTATCGGGTGAAATCACTGGAAAATCCCCTTCAGAAATGACACGAATAGGTCCGCCAATGAAAGCAATTTGCATGACACGAACCATTTGGGGTTCTGTATCTCCAGATGGATTTACCGCTCTTTCATCATCAAAATTTGCTCCATGATCCCCACCTCGAACAAATAATACCCACTTGCCATCATCTGAAATGGAAATTGACGTTATTTCTTGACCATCATCCTCTTTGAAATTTGTCAACTTCCTAGCCTCGAAATTCGGAGATTCCGCCACATAAACATTTCGAACGCCTTTCTCGTCGAATGCCCATGCAATCTTATCTCCTTTCTTTGACCGAACCAATTCGGTTGGAAAAGCATAGGACTTTACTGCCTCAAACGTAAAATTTTGTGCTAATGACTCTGATTGAATAAACGTAAACAAAATCAAAATAAATAGATAACGTAAATTCATAGTCATTATAGTTTTATAACGGAAATATAGAGAATTGCGAAGACATTGGAAAAGAAAAAGACTTGGAGACGTCTAATTAAAATAAAATCAAACTAATTTTGATTTAAATGGATGTATCAATTGTATTTGTTAATTACCAAACAGAAGCGCTCTTATTAAATTGTTTGCGCAGTGTGTACGCGCATACAAACAATTTGCAGTTTGAATGTATTGTTGTTGACAATCATTTTATTCCAAATGCAAATGAGCAAATTCTTACTGAATTTCCTGAAACTCGATGGATTGATGCAGGATATAACTCTGGTTTTTCAATTGCTAATAACATAGGATTAAAAGCTGCAGTAGGCAAATATATCTTATTTTTAAATACGGATACACTCATTTTTGATACAAGTATTCATCAGGCAATGCAACATTTGGTGTATGATAAATCGTTAGTTGCCCTAGGTGGAAATCAACTCGATAGTAACAAACAAGCCTTACCCTATTACCGCACCTTAAATGATATACGTAGGGATTTTTATATTTTACCTAATAAACCTTTTTTCCACCGCTTAATCAATCTGCTTTTACCTAGCCAACAGTTTTCAAGATCCGAGGAAACTAATAATTTAGTAGGTGCGTTTCTCATGGCATCTAAAGAGAACTTACTCGTACTAAACGGCTGGGATGAAGACTTTTTTATGTATGCTGAAGATGCAGAGCTAAGTTTTCGCTTAAGTAAAATTGGCAAATTAGCCTATTTTAAAGATGTCAATTTCATCCATTTAATCAAAGAAAATGAATTTCGACGTACAGAATACTCGTGGATTAATCGATTTTCTGTTCAAATACAAGTATCCAATTTGCTTTGGATACGAAAAAGCTATGGGATCATAGCATATTCTCTAATCTATTTGAACTATACATTACTTGCGCCCATTTTCTGGATTTGGAAAATTAGCTTAAATCTATTGACCCAGAAACCCTTGGACCATGACACGAAAAACCAACGCATTTTTACGCAAAAATTAGCTGTATTGTATAGATATTTTTTTCCAATTCTCCTTCTTCGCAAAGGACCCTATCGGATAAAACAACATGAGAATATTGATCAAGTCATTAAATCATAAAAATCCTCGATTTTTTTAGTATTTTCGTTGAAAGGAACCTAATTAGCCGTGAAAACGAATATAAATATCATTGAAACCATTGCAGCCCTTGCCAGTGAAGCCGAATCTAATTGGCTAGTTGAGCAAAAAACCTTAACGGGTAAAGCATTGGCTTTATCTTTCGTAAAGGTTCCCCGATTTATTTCTAAAATAAATATTGAAAGTGGTGAGTTCTCTGGTTGGACTTTAGACCAACTCGTTCGTGTAGATATAGTAACACAATTGGACGAAGCCAATGTAACCGCGTTATTCGAAACTGCAGAAATGCAAGAAGCAGTTGCACTAACTCGCTCATTACCTTATTTGCCAAATCCCTCATCATTTTTGTTGCGTGCAACGGATGCTGTGCGCTCCAATATGGGACCCGTATTCGATGCAATAGCCTTTGGCAATACGTATCCAAAAGACTATTTTAACGAGGCGGCTTGGAACCAATTAGTACTTAAATGCATTTTCAACGATAAAGCAATTCATCAAATCATTGGGTTAGATGAACGCGCAAACCAAGCCCTAGCCGATACATTATCTGATTTTGCCCATGAAAGATGGTCGGCAGGCCGACGGGTTCCTTCACAAGTATGGAGACTTGTACCACGATTTATCAACGAAAGTTTGCGCTCAGATATTGAAAAATTAGCCTTATCTAAAAACCCACGAGATGTCGTTGCTGCATCTTTAGTGAAACAAGAAGTTCAAAATCCAGGCAGCACGCACGGACTTTGGCAAGAATTAGAAGAACCTGAACCCATTTACATCGTTTAATATGTGCCAAGAACATAAACCCATTGGAAATCCTTCTCATTTTGAAGGAACTGAACAAGAGAAATCCACTGCGCATGCCGTTGATGGAACTTTTGCCCAATATACCCAAGGCATGAAATTCTTTGATCCGCATGTGCACATGACGTCTCGGACAACGGATGATTACCAAGCCTTGGCAGATGCGGGCGTTGTCGCATTGATTGAACCAGCTTTTTGGTTGGGTCAGCCACGTACCGGTTTATCGTCATTCAAAGACTATTTCGCGAGCTTAGTAGGTTGGGAGCGTTTTCGTTCTTCTCAATTTGGCATTAAACATTATTGTACGATAGGTCTAAATTCGCGCGAAGCAAATCATGAAGCTTTGGCAGAACAAGTAATGGAAATTTTACCTTTGTTTTTGCAAAAAGAAGGTGTTGTGGGCGTGGGGGAAATCGGGTTCGATGACCAAACAGCTGCCGAAGAAAAATATTACCGTGCACAATTAGAACTAGCGAAGGAAATGAATCTCCCTGTTCAAGTGCACACACCACATCGTGATAAGAAAAAAGGGACGGAACGTAGCATGGCCATTGCTTTAGAGCATGGTATCGCACCGAATATGGTCATCATTGATCACAACAATGAAGAAACGGTGAAATCCGTTTTAGATCAAGGTTTTTACGCTGCGTTTACGATTTATCCATTTACCAAAATGGGCAATGAGCGCATGGTGGAAATTGTAAAACAATATGGACCCGAACGAATCATGGTGAATTCTGCTGCCGACTGGGGTATTTCTGATCCATTAGCAATTCCGAAAACGGCCGCATTGATGAAGATTAAAGAGGTTCCTGATGAACATATACGTTTAGTAACGTATCAAAATGCACTTGATGCATTTGCTCAAAGTGGGCAGATTCAAGAATCGGATTTCATCAACGGATTGGAAATAGATCAAACTCAAAAATTCAACGGAAATACAATTTTACGGGGTGGACAAGCTCCACGCATCAACAAAGATTCCTTAATCATTCGCTAATGCGCATTAAATTTAGAGCCTTTCTTGAACTCATGCGTCCTGCCAATGTTATCACGGCATTAACAGATGTATTAGCTGGTATGGCGATTGTAGGATTTACCTTTGGGACTTTAGATTACCAATTTTGGCCAGTCGTGTTTCTTGGGATTTCCACCATGTGTTTATATGCGGGAGGAGTCGTATTTAATGACATTTTTGACCATGAATTGGATACCCTAGAACGTCCAGAGCGAGCCTTGCCAAGTGGCCGAATTCAACGGGTAGAAGCAATATTCGGAGGAATTGTGTTGTTATCTTTGGGTATATTCGTAGCTTTTTGGCAGAGTCGTCTAAGTGGCATCGTAGCAGTACTCGTTACCCTATTTGCGTTGTTTTACGATTATAAGGGTAAGCACATGCGTATTTTTGGACCAATTAATATGGGATTATGTCGGGCATTTAACTTAATGTTAGGCATGAGCGTTTATGAATTAGGCGTATTGGAACATTTTTATTTAATTTTAATTCCGTTGATTTACATAGCTGCAATTACCTTAGTGAGTCGCGGCGAGGTACATGGAAGCCAGTCGGCACCCTTATGGTTTGCCGCATTTCTATTTATCGTGGTACATGGAAGCCAAATAGCTGTAGGCCAACAAGCAGATAAACTACTTTTCATACTACCATTTGTTTTGGTGCATGCTTATTTGATTTTTTCTAAATTGACAAAAGCAATTAAAAACCCGATTGGACCTAATATTGGCCAAACAGTTAAGACAGGTGTTTTAACACTTATCTTAATGAATGCCGCCTGGGTTAGTGTGAGTGAACAATATTACATTGCTTTTGTTACCCTAGCATTATTGCCAATCTCGATATGGGTGGGTAAAAAATTCGCCGTTTCTTAATCTCTTTTTCATGCAAGTTTTAAAACAGCAATTTCAAGTTCCTTTTAGTTACCAAGTGATTTTTACAAAACACTTGTTTGATGTGGGCAATAAAACCTTGTGTGATTTTATTTCAAATTTTGGTCAAAGCAATTTCCGGAAACGTATACTTTTTGTCATTGATAAAGGCGTGGCAGATGCACATCCAACGTTAACAAATTCGATTGTCACCTATTTTGAATCCAATAATGTAGCGGATTTAGCACCTGAACTACTTGTCTTACCTGGAGGAGAAGGTTGTAAAAACGACCCTAGATTCTATGAAGAAGTGGTACGCGCTATAGACGAACATCGGATAGACCGACATTCATTTGTGGCGGCCATTGGCGGAGGTGCGTTCTTGGACATGTCGGGATACGCCGCAGCCATCTCCCACCGCGGAGTCAAGTTGATTCGTATACCCACTACCGTCCTCTCCCAAAATGATTCAGGGGTAGGCGTTAAAAATGGGGTCAATTACTTAGGAAAGAAGAATTTCTTGGGAACCTTTGCTCCTGCCGTAGCCGTATTTAATGATGTGGCATTTTTAAGCACCTTAGAAGATCGCGATTGGCGATCAGGGATCGCCGAAGCAATTAAAGTAGCCTTGATTAAAGATTTAGCATTTTTCGAGTGGCTAGAAAAACATGTGGACGCTTTAAATTCCCGCGACGAAGATGCGATGGTGGAACAGATTTATCGTTGTGCCGACTTGCACATGAAACATATTTCAGGTGGTGACCCATTCGAATTGGGATCAGCGAGACCTCTGGATTTTGGGCACTGGGCTGCACATAAATTGGAATATCTTTCTGATTTCAACATTCGTCATGGTGAAGCGGTTGCCATCGGCATTGCTTTGGATTGCATTTACTCGCACTTGATTGGAGAGATTTCAATCTCAGATTACGAACGTATTTTGACAGTCATCAAAGGCTTAGGCTTTGATTTATACCATCCAGCTTTGGCAGAAAATAATTGCCAAAACCTCCACAAAGGTTTACAAGAATTCCAAGAACATCTGGGCGGTCACTTGACCATCACCTTGTTGAAAGCCCTAGGAAAAGGGGAAGAAGTGCACGAAATGGACTTCAAAACGATCCAAGCATCCGTTGCTTTACTTGCCACCTACGCCTAACATGAATACAGCCTACGGACACCTCAGTTATTGTAGTAATATCCATCCTGGAGAGATTTGGGAGGAACATTTTGCCAATTTGCAGGCGACCCTTCCGAAAGTAAAATCATCAGTTTGCCCTGACCAAGCGTTGGGATTGGGTTTGCGCATTGCCAATCAGGCGAGTATTGATTTAATCGAAGATCCCACTAAATTATCAGCACTTAAAAACTGGCTAGCAGAAGAAGATATTTACATTTTTACGTTGAATGGGTTTCCCTATGGAGGATTCCATAATACAATTGTTAAAGATCAAGTACATGCGCCTGACTGGACGACGCAGGATCGTGTGAATTATACCCGACGGTTAATCGATATACTCGTACAATTATTGCCATCAGAGCAACACGAAGGAGGGATTTCTACTTCTCCTCTTTCTTATAAATTTTGGTGGAATCAGCGAGGTGCTGCGATCGGTCAAGCCACGATGGAATTATTAAAATTAGTTCCATATTTGGCGCAAACCGAACAGAAAACGGGTAAATGGATTCACATTGACATCGAACCTGAACCGGATGGATTATTAGAAAATCACCGCGAATTCGTTGATTGGTACACAGATACGTTGATTCCTTTTGCGATTACTGCAGGGATTCCGGAAAATTGGGTGCGCCGTCATATTCATATCTGTTTCGATGTGTGCCATTATGGTGTTTCATACGATAAACCTGCTGACTGTTTACAAGAATTAGTGGATAAAAACATTTCTATCGGCAAGATTCAAATCAGTTCCGCCCTTCGCGTAGATTTGAGAAAAGATGCGTCAGCACGCATTGAAGCACTAAAAAAATACGAAGAGCCGACCTATTTACACCAGGTGAAAGCCTTGAAAAAAGATGGAAGCTATGTGCAGTTTAAGGATTTGGGAGAAGCACTAGCGCAATACAAAGAAGGAGTTTATGACGAATGGAGGGTGCATTTCCATGTGCCTTTGTTCCTAGATTCCTATGGCTTATTGAATTCCACCCAAGCAGAAATCGGAGAAACATTGGCCTACCATCAACAGCACAACGTTACACGCATGATGGAAATTGAGACCTATACATGGGGCGTTTTGCCGTCCGAATACCAAGAATCGATTGAAACCTCAATCGCACGTGAGGTCACTTATATTCAAGACTTATTATGCAAAAAACCGTAGTCATTGATATAGTAGGCCTAAGTGAAAGTATTTTAGGTCGATATACTCCCTTTTTGGACACATATATTTCGGGCAAAAAGAAGTCGAAGATTAAGCCCCCATTTCCGGCAGTAACGACCACATCTCAAAGTGTGTATTTGACAGGAAAATATCCAAGTTCGCATGGCATCGTAGGTAACGGTTGGTATGATAAATCCGATTCCGAAGTTAAGTTTTGGAAGCAATCCAATAAGTTGGTGGACGATGAAAAGATATGGGATGCTGGACATAAAAAAGACCCAAATTTCACTTGTGCTAATTTATTTTGGTGGTACAACATGTATTCATCGGCTGATTATTCTGTAACACCTCGGCCTCAATATCATTCAGATGGTGTGAAAATGCCTGATTGTTACAGCCATCCGGCTGATTTGCGAGATGAATTGCAGGAAGCCTTTGGGACATTTCCTTTGTTTAATTTCTGGGGACCTAATGCGAATATCAAATCGACGAATTGGATAGCAGATGCGTCCATTTATGTGGATAAGAAATTTGATGCGACATTGACATTCATCTATTTGCCTCATTTAGATTATTGCTTACAGAAATTCGGGGTAGATTTTGAAAAGATTAAAGGCGATTTACAGGAGATTGATCAAGTGGTTGAACGATTGATTACGCATTTCGAAAGCAAAGGGGCGAAAGTGATTATCTTATCCGAATACGGAATTAATGATGTATCAAAACCTGTTCATTTGAATCGTATATTACGTGAGGTAGGCTATATCGCAATACGGGAGGAACAAGGATTGGAATTATTGGATTGTGGTGCTTCGCGTGCATTTGCAGTTTCTGATCATCAGATTGCACATGTTTATTGTCCAGATGCATCCGTTTTGGATGAGGTTAAGCTGCTATTGATGCAAACGCAAGGTGTCAAAAAAGTACTCTCAGGAGATGAATTAGCTGCATTTCACATCAACCACCCACGAGCAGGTGATTTAGTGTTGATTGCAGATTCTGATGCCTGGTTTACCTACTATTATTGGCTGGCCGACAATAAAGCACCTGATTTTGCCCGTTGCGTGGACATTTTCAAGAAACCGGGTTACGATCCAGTCGAGATGTTTATGGACCCTAAAAATCCGTTGATTAAGTTGCGCGCTGCCTATAAATTGGCACGTAAACTGACAGGATTCCGCTACCGAATGGATGTAATTCCATTGGACGCGAACTTAGTAAAAGGATCACATGGAAGTCCTTTTTGTGAAGAAGCCTATTATCCTTTATTTATTGCTGACAATCAAGCAACTGATAACATGGAGCCAACGGAAGTTTATTCATTGATTTGGAATACGGTATTTGAATAAATTAATTAACTTGAAAAACTAAACTATAAAAAATGAAAAAGATCTTAACAACAATCGCCATGGTCGTTGCCCTTTTGGGAGCTGGCGAAGCAGCACACGCGCAAATGCCAAGTCCACAGGAAATGGCTATGAATCAATTGAATCGCATGAGTTCAGAGTTGAAATTGACGAAAGAACAAGAGAATAAAATTGAGCCTCTGCTCGTTACTCGCGTTGAGAAAATGATGGAATTCCGTCAAACAGGAATGGATCGTGAGGAGATGATGGGTGAAATGAAGAAGATCAACGAGAGCCAAATGGAAACATTAAAAGCTATATTGACACCTGAGCAATTAGAAAAATATAAGACTATGCAAACGCAAATGCGTGCGGGTGGTCCTCGTAACTAATTCAAATGAAATACATTTTCGTTTTATTATTATTCATTGGGCTTTCTCCAGTCATGGGGCAAGCCCAATTTGAAAAAGCACTGCAGACACAACTAATTCTTGCCACAGATGGTGATGTGATTGAAGTGGAGGCTGGTAATTTTCAAATTTCAGGTAGTCTTTCCTTAGAGGGAAAGAAGAAAATCACCATTCGTGGAAAAGGAATGGACAAAACGGTTTTAAACTTTAAAAATCAAAAAACGGGAGCTGAAGGGATAAAAATCACCAACTGTGAAAATATAATTTTGGAAGATTTGACCGTTCAGGATTCCAAAGGTGATCTCATTAAAACGATGCACGTGAAGGATATCATATTCCGACGCATCAAAGCGGAATGGACCGGTGGCCCAAAACCGCAAAATGGTTCCTATGCCTTATACCCAGTGCTTTGCACAAATATTTTAATCGATAGTTGCATCGCCATAGGCGCATCAGATGCGGGAATTTATGTGGGCCAATCTAAAAACATTGAGATAAAAAATTGCACTGCCTATCAAAACGTGGCGGGCATTGAGATAGAGAACTCGATTTATGCGGATGTACATCACAATCATGCCTATGGAAATACAGGAGGTATATTGGTCTTTGACTTACCTGATCTAATTCAGAAAAAGGGTGGATTCGTCAAGGTTCATGACAACCTCATTGAAGACAATAACCTATCTAATTTTGCACCCAAAGGCAATATTGTTGGCAAAGTTCCCCGCGGAACTGGAATGTTAATTCTCGCGACGAGCAACGTAGACATTTTCGACAATAAAATCTTAAATCATCGCACTGTTGGCGTAGGTATCATTTCTTATTTCATGGCAGAAATAGCCATTAAAGATAAAGAATATGACCCCTATCCGACCGCCATTTCGGTATATAAAAATACCTTTGAGCGTCGGCTTGGACGCGTTCCATTGGAAGGACGCTTTGCGCAAATATACCGATTCAAACTACGTTTTGGTCGGAATGTGCCGCAAATCGTTTATGATGGTATATTGGATTCAACGCGTTGTGGAAGTGATGGACAATATTTACCTCAGCATCGGATTTGCGTGCATCAAAATTTAAACCAATCTGTGGCCAATATGGATGCGGAACATGATTTTAAGAATGTGCGTCGCAATCCCAAGGAGCTTGATTGTGTACAGGAATATGTCAAATCGAATCAATTTTAGCGATGCGATACCTAGGATTTATCTTGTTATTGGGCTTATTTTCTTATCAGCCGGGGCCTAAATTTCCGAGTAAATTATCGGAATATGGCTTGTTTGAAGGGGAATTGAAAAATCAATTACCCCATTCCGGTGTGACTCCCTATGAATTGATATCTCCTTTATTTTCAGATTACGCTCATAAATTACGTTTTGTACAATTGCCATCAGGCAAATCTGTGGCTTACAATCCCGATTCGGTATTCCAATTTCCTGTAGGGACCCGTATCGCTAAGACCTTTTATTATCCCATGGATGAGCGTAAGCCTAATGGCAGTCGGCGCCTTATGGAAACGCGTATTCTCAGCCATGAACCAACGGGCTGGGTGGCCTTACCCTATATTTGGAATGAAGAGCAAACGGAGGCATATTTAGAGGTGGCTGGAGGTACGAGTTTGGTGGAGTTTAAGAACCAACAAGGCAAAAAGCAGCAGGTGAATTATGTTGTACCCAATGTTAATCAATGTAAGGGATGTCACGAGCGCGATGGCAAGATGACTCCGATAGGTCCTTCAGCGCGGCAGATGAATGCATCGATGCAATTTGCGCACGGGAATGAAAACCAATTGGACTATTGGAGTCGGACGAATCAAATGCGTGACGTTGCAACATCCCGTCCACAATTTGTTTCGTATATAGACGAAAGTGCATCATTAAATGAACGCGTTAAAGCTTATTTAGATATCAATTGTGCGCATTGCCACAACCCGAAAGGGCCTGCGAAAAGTTCTGGCCTATTTCTTGATTACCGCTATTATGGCACAACGGCATATGGGATGATGAAATCACCTGTAGCGGCGGGCCGGGGATCGGGTGGATTGCAATACGATATTGTTGCAGGAAAACCAGCCGAAAGTATTCTACATTACCGCATGAATTCACATGATCCGGGCGTCATGATGCCGGAACTCGGTCGGTCTATTGTACATCAAGAGGGCGTTGCGCTCATACGTGAGTGGATTAAATCATTAAACTAATAATCTTTCGATTAGTCATTTATTGAATAGGAAACAGGATTTTATCGTGGGAAATTTGTTTTATCAAACCTAGCCCGGATAATGAGAAAGAATTCCAAAATTGAGAATCAGCTCCTAGAAATGATTCAGCCTCGAATACAGCAGATTGAGAACAAATTTTCAAATGGAGAAGCATTGTCAGATCAAGATGTCAATACGCTTTTATTGAAATCAGCATTCAATCACATCAATCATATCGAAATACGATTGGATGAGTTGGCCGCGGATGTGGCACAGCTACGATTAGACTTTTCTGAACTTGAGGTAAAATTCCATCATCTTGAAAGTAGATTCTATGCACTTGAAGGTAAGTTTCAAACGCTTGAAGCAAGATTCGGAACCTTAGAGGCGAGATTTATTTCTTTTGAGTCACGAATGGAGGCCACCATTGAAAAGACAATGAAATCAAACATTAAATGGACACTCGGTTTGATGACCTTCTGCCTTACGTTATTTAAAATCATTGATTTAGTCGTCCACAACTAGAAAGGGCTGATTTTTCAACCCTTTCTATCTATTTTCCCAAAACAATATTGACAATCCGTTTCGGAACCACAATCACCTTGGATGGGGCTTTGCCATCCAAATGTTTCTGGACTTGCTCATTAGCTAGTACCGCTGCCTCCACTTCCGCAGGACTTGCTGTGGCTGAAAAGGCTAAGGTCAACTTCACCTTACCATTGAATGAAATGGGATAATTGAATTCGTTTTCCACCAAGAACTCCGGATTGAATACAGGGAATTTGGCATGGGAAATACTTCCAGCCTCTTCGCCTAAAGCCACCCATAACTCCTCAGCTACATGTGGTGCATACGGGGAAAGCAATAAAACCAGTTCACGAAGAACTGATTTCTTATGGCATTTCAATTGGCCTAAATCATTCACACAAATCATCAAAGTTGAAACGACCGTATTAAATGAATAACGCTCCAAATCATCTTGCACCTTACGAATTGCCGTATGCAATACTTTTAATTCCTCGGGCGATTCAGGTAAATCCACCAAAACCGATTTTTGAGCCTGCTCATCAAAGAACAAACGCCACACCTTGCGTAAGAAGTTATGTGATCCTGAAATCGAATTCGTATTCCAAGGCTTGAATTGTTCCAACGGCCCCAAAAACATCTCATATACACGTAAAGTATCCGCACCGTATTTGGCAATTAAATCATCCGGATTAACTACGTTAAATTTCGATTTGGACATTTTCTCGACTTCCCAACCACAGATATATTTGCCATCCTCCAAAATGAATTGCGCATCTGAAGGAACATCATTTCGAGAACGCTTAAATTCTTCTACGTCTAATATATCATTCTCCACAATATTCACATCCACGTGCAACGCAGCTACATCATATTGATCTTTCAAACCATGAGAAACAAAAGTCACCTTATCTGAATTTTTCAAACGATAAACGAAATTTGACCGACCTTGAATCATTCCTTGGTTGATCAATTTCTTGGCAAATTCTTCCTCCGCTACATAGCCTAAATCCTTCAAGAACTTATTCCAAAACCGAGAATATAACAAGTGCCCAGTCGCATGCTCTGAACCACCGATATATAAATCGACCGCTTTCCAGTAATTGACAGCCTCTTTAGAGGCAAACTCAGAACCATTCTGAGCATCCATGTAGCGATACCAGTACCAAGAGGATCCTGCCCAACCTGGCATTGTTGACCACTCATAATCATATTGACCTTGGTATTTCCATGAATCCGCAGCACGCCCTAAAGGTGGCTCCCCTGTTTCTGTAGGTAAATACGTGTCAATTTTAGGCAATTCCAAAGGCAACTCAGATTCCTGAATCAAATAAGGTAATAGTTGGCCAGTAGCAGTAGGCTTGAAATAAACCGGCACCGGTTCACCCCAATACCGTTGGCGTGAAAATACCGCATTACGCATCCGATACTGCACTTTCCCCTTTCCAATTCCTCGCTCCTCCAACCACTGAATTAAGGTATCCGTAGCCTCTTTATACCCCATGCCATTAACAATACCCGAGTTAATGTATTTTCCCTCTTTGGTATTATCGGCTTGCTTATCAATATCTTTTTGTCCATCTAATATGGTTGGAATAGGCAAATCAAAATGTTCGGCAAAATTCCAATCACGTTGATCACCTGACGGCACACCCATAACCGCACCCGTTCCATAACCAGCCAATACATAATCAGCCAAGAACAATGGCACGCGCTCATTATTTAATGGGTTAATCACATACGATCCCGTGAATACACCGGAAACTGTTTTAACCTCCGAAACACGATCTAATTCAGAACGTGACTTTGTCCAGGTAATGTAAGCATCCACATCGGCTTGTTGGCCTAGCTTCGTTAATTCCGCCACCCACTCATGCTCAGGTGCCAAAACCATGAACGAAACCCCGTAAATGGTATCTACACGTGTCGTAAATACTTTGATTTTTTTATCTGAAATACCTTCAATGGCAAATTCAACATCGGTACCAATCGACTTTCCGATCCAATTACGCTGTTGTTCCTTTAAAGAATCCGACCAATCTACCTCTTCCAAACCACGCAATAAACGATCTGCATAAGCCGTGATGCGCATCGACCATTGACGCATTTTTTTCTGCTCAACAGGATATCCTCCACGCTCAGAAAGGCCATCTTTTACTTCATCATTCGCTAGTACCGTACCTAATTGTGGACACCAGTTGACAACCGAATCATCCAAATAAGCCAAACGAAAATTCAATAAATAGGCATACTGTTCCTCCTCACCCATCGCATTCCAAACCTCCGCTGAAATACGCTCAACATCATCATCACAAACTGCTTTTAGGCCAACAGAACCTTTAATAGTCAAAATGTCCTTCAAGGATTCAATCGACTCCGCTTTATCCGACTCTTGATTATACCAAGAATTGAATAATTGCATGAATATCCATTGTGTCCATTTATAGTAAGAGGCATCAGATGTACGCACCTCACGTGACCAATCGAATGAAAAACCCATGTTTTTCAATTGCTCAATATAACGCGTAATGTTTTGTTCAGTCGTTATCGCGGGGTGTTGGCCTGTTTGAATCGCATATTGCTCCGCAGGCAAACCAAAGGAATCAAATCCCATTGGGTGCAACACTTCATACCCTTGCAAACGCTTATAACGCGCCATGATATCTGATGCAATGTACCCGAGTGGATGGCCAACATGCAGTCCAGCACCCGAAGGATACGGAAACATATCTAGCACATAATACTTAGGTTTATTGGGATTTACTTGTGCTTTGAATGTTTGGTTTTGCTCCCAAAATGCTTGCCAAGCTTTTTCGATTTCACGAAATTGATACTCTGAACGCATATAACTATTTGTTTTTCAAAAGGGCATGCAATTTACGGGAATTTTTGTGAAAAATATTTACTCTACTTTATTGGTAGATTAAATAAAGTCTATTAGTTTTGTAGGATAATCATTTAACCGTATGTCATTACAAACTGACTCCACGCCCAATAAGCCTAAATTTCCTAGCCTACTAAAAGCAATAAGCATCATTTGGAAACGAGAACGTAGTATTACGGAAGTAATCATTCACATTAGCAATGCCTTAGCCCTCATGATTGTAGGGCATTTAATTTTCAGTTACCTAACTGCCGAAAACGTAATTGCCGTATTTAGCACTGTCAATTCAGAAATTTTATACTACATCTTAGGTGGATTCATTGCTCAAATGATTGATGGTGCCTTGGGAATGGCTTATGGCGTGACCGCAACCACATTTTTAATGTCGGTAGGTATTACCCCCGCCGCTGCTTCAGCCAGTGTGCATGCATCTGAAGTATTTACTTCGGGCGTTTCAGGCTATATGCATTTGAAATTCGGCAACGTGAATTCTAAACTTTTTAGGACGCTCGTGATACCCGGCATAATAGGCGCAATTTTAGGCGCATACGTCCTTTCGTCCTTAGAAGATTATTCAGGATACATTAAACCGATCGTATCTATTTATACCTTATTTTTAGGGGCCATCATCATACGTAAAGCATTAATCAAACGTCAAGAAAAGCGTCAATTAAAACGGGTGGGGTGGTTAGCTCTTTTTGGGGGTTATCTAGACTCCATCGGTGGAGGTGGCTGGGGACCAATCGTTTCATCCACATTAATTGCGTCAGGTCGTCATCCAAAATATACGATTGGTAGTGTTAATTTGACTGAATTTTTCGTCTCACTAGCCTCCTCACTCACCTTTTTTACAGTTATTGGTCTCGGATATTGGCAAGTGATCGTAGGATTAATTTTAGGTGGAGTTGTTGCTGCACCCATTGCAGCCAGATTAGCCAACAAACTTCCCGTAAATAGCATGATGATATTAGTTGGCATCGTCATTATCGTCGTCAGCCTGCGTCAAATTGTATTAGGTGCTGGAAAGTTTTTTTAGTTCAGCACAAACTTTTGCGTTTCTGTTTGGCCAGTATCTGAAATAAATCGAAGTAGATAAACACCTCGACTAATCCCTTTGGTGTCAAATCGTATTACTTCACTCGGCTTGGTATTTCGTTGCACAATAATTTTTCCCGTCATATCAACCCAATGTATCGTGCCTGACACGTTGGATAGAACATAGCTAAAATCCATGGCCGGATTAGGCCAAATTTGAAAAATAGATGTCTTGAGATTATCCCAAACAGGTGAACTTGATTGATTATCATAGATGAGGACACCACCAGCGCCGGTACCAAAAATCAAATCTTTCTTACCGTCGGAGTTATAATCTTCACACAAAATTCGCGCATTACGACCTACTGATATACCTGCAAAATCCTGTGTTTTCCAAACTAATTCATTTTTCACGGCATCAAAATTTCCTATGTGCACTGCCCCATCTTGATCTAGTCCAACAAATTCAATTGAACCATCACCATCCAAATCAGCCATCGAAAAACTGCGTAAACGCCAATTCGTTAGCGCACCTAACTTCCCCCAATCCAAATTCCCATTGGTTCTAACTTTGCCCGCTCGATTAACAATGAGCAAATCAATCTGTGAATCCTGATTCCAATCCGTAAAAATAGGCACCTCGTTGAATCCCAACTCAGGAATATCTATCGCCTTTAAACCCGTATTGAATAAGACAAAAACACGTGGTCCCTGGCCCGTTTGACCCGATAGAATTAAATCTTTCATTCCGTCATAATTATAATCAATTGTTTGCAGCAGTAAATTGGTAGCATTCAACTCATCTTTTAGCTTCAAATAATCTGACGTAATAAATTCATAAACACCGGCCTTATTCTCAAAAAAACTGATGGAAGCCTTCACCTCGTTTCCTTCCCTAATTCCAGCATTAGCAACTAGTAAATCCAAATCGCCGTCTTGATCAGCATCCCAAAAACATGGGCTCGCCTGCTCCCCTACATCAATCATCTCAGCTTGTAAATAAGTCTTTGCTGATGCCACCCAGCTACCATTAACATTCGAAAAAAGAACATTTGAATGTTGGAAGTCCTGCATATATCCATTGTTATCCGTTGAAAACAAGGAAGCGATCAGTTCAGGTTGGGCATCACCCGTCACATCTACCACGGATGCGTGAAGAAATGTCCCAAGATTTACAGAATTAGGAAAACCAACGGTAAATTTGGTAAACTTGGGGGCGTTTCGAGTCCCCTCATTTGTTAGATAAATAAGATCTCGACAGCCAATATGCCCATAGACCAAATCAGGAATTCCATTGCGAAATAGCACACTGAGCGAATTACCCGCATGAAAGGTTCGGTTGGGCTGTTGGACAGATTCCAAGGTAATATCTGCCGAACATGGGGTGCCAAACAGAATATCACCACATGAACGAACGAAAAAGTCACCCCAACAATCCCCAATTTTCTTAAAATCTAGAAGCTTACCTGATTGTTTAGATTGGTTTTGGTGAAACTCCACATAGTGTCCACTGGGGTCAAAAGCGAGTACATCCACATCCCCATCACCATCGATATCAGCAATGGCTGGAATATCCACATTGGAAACGTAGAGATTTATCCGACCAGAAAAACCTTCGGTATATAAAGGATTTGCGATAGATTGAAATGAAAGATTACTGCCAGTACTTGTATTTCTAAATACTTGAATGCCTGCAGGAGCGGCACAAAACAAATCTTTTCTGCCATCATTGTCGAAATCAACAAAACGCATCCAATGGGTGAATTTAGGCAACTGACTTGTCAAAAGTGGATCGAACACAAAGCCTGATTGTTGGTTCACAAAAACAGCCCGTTGCTCCGTGGTACGATCAAAAGTAACGATATCCTCCCGACCATCTAGAGTCAAATCGACCGATTCAAACTGCGTAGCATTCATGCCTCCTGCTAGCGCATTCAACAAATTTTGGCCTGATTTCTGAACAGCTAACCGTGAATTTTGCGTCAATTTGATCTCTTGCCCCATGAATTGCAGAGGAATCAGCGCTAAATAAAGGATTAAAAGATTTTTCATTCGATATTTGTAGTCGCAATATGC
The DNA here is from genome assembly GCA_945883625.1 of Spirosoma fluviale. GTDB lineage: Bacteria > Bacteroidota > Bacteroidia > Cytophagales > Spirosomataceae > Aquirufa > Aquirufa fluvialis_E. The sequence continues at coordinate 777 of CAMCXW010000037.1, read as the reverse complement.
AAAATGGCAGACGATTATCCATATGAAGATATCAAACTCATCTTTATTAGCACATTTCCAATCCGCGACCGGCGTTTGTACGGATACCCGGAAAATACAAAAAGGAAATATGTTTTTTGCCTTAAAAGGGCCAAATTTCAATGCCAATGCATTAGCAGAAGAAGCCTTAGCCAAAGGAGCATCTTGCGCGGTCATTGACGACCCAGCCTATGAAACAGGAGCAAACACACTACTCGTTTCAGATGGACTCAAGGCTCTTCAAGATTTAGCCACAGCCTATCGAAATACTTTATCCATACCGATTATTGGCCTGACAGGATCCAATGGAAAAACAACCACGAAGGAATTGATTTTCTCTGTATTATCTCAACAATTCCATTGTTTCGCCACGTCGGGTAATTTAAACAATCACATTGGCGTACCACTTTCCATCCTTTCCATTTTACCTGCACATGAAATCGCAGTCATTGAAATGGGCGCAAATAAACAAGGAGATATCAAAGAACTTGTGGATATCGCTCAACCTACTCATAGCTTAATAACCAATATAGGTAAAGCACATTTAGAGGGATTCGGCGGTGAATCAGGTGTCATTAAAGGCAAAGGCGAATTATTTGACTATGTCTCCGCACATGGTGGAATCGTCTTTTTGCCCAAAGAAAAAAACATCGTGCATCAAATGTCTGAAGAGCGACAAATCACGGAAGTGGTTTTAGCCAATGCAGAGATGCCCACTAGTTTATTAGAAGCGAAACCGTACATTCGATTTTCATGTGC
>CAMCXW010000036.1 GCA_945883625.1 Spirosoma fluviale | reverse complement strand
ACCGTATGAATATTGATTTCCTTTTCGATGATTTCTTGCGATCGCTTACCCATTACAGCGATTTGCGCCGGGTCTGCAAGAAGCCTTTCAATGACCGATGTTAAACTTGCCACAGAGCCTGATTCGAAAAAATGGCCATTAAATCCTTCACGAACTAAACGCTTTTCCGTCCCATCTGCCACGGAGCATACCACGGGTTTCGAGAAACACATGGCCTCATTGATGGATAAACCACCCATACCGGCCAATACATATATCCCTGATTCGCACGTAATTTTGCCTAATTCGGTGGGGTCATAAATGCCTCCATGAAATTGGATATAATCGTATCCTGCCGCTTGAGATTTTAAAGCTTCCGATTCAGGTCCATCACCCACGATACTAAGTTCGGTCTGTGGATATTTTGCATGCAATGCAATGGCCGCTTCGATCAACACATCCACCTGCTTCCATTTCACTAAACGTCCGATGTGTAACAGACGAAAAGGGTTAGCTTGAATATCTTTTAGTTCATTAGCTGTGGCCAATAAAGCATCTGTATCCGGTGAGTTTGCCGTCACAAAAACCTTCTCCGCCGGCACGCCATACGACGCATGCATCGCCACCGCCTCATCCAAATAATTAATATGCGCATCCACTAGATTACTAAATAAGCGACGCGTCTCCCGTACAATCATGAATTTGACACGCGCCAGAATCGACTTGTTTTGTTGGTGCGCCTGATTATTCTCCGTCACACCTCCACCTTGTAAATAGTACGAAATTGCCTCGTTGTAATGAGGTACCTGAAATGGTATTTCCTTGGAAATGAGTGCCACGTTATTTCGGCGTAAGAAATTATACCAACTTGGATAAAAGACAAATGAAGCTTGGTAAGGCCAATTGACCATCAATACATCTGGCTTCTCCTGCAATATCAATTCCTTTAACCCACGGAAAAACTTCTTTCCATAATAGGTCGTATATTCTTCCTGATAAAACACCTTGAACTCAATGCCATCTTTACTCTCAAAAACACCAGCCCCCAAGGTCGCCCCCTTACTTGCGGGCACTACCACACAAACCTCCACACCCATCTCGCGCTGAAGTTTATTTAAGACCAAATTGTAATAATGCGGCAAACCTCCCGCTAATGACATCAACTTCATTTGCTCAATTTACTTTTAATCATAGCCGATAAATCGGGGGATAAATCCAGTGCCCATCCGGCAAAGAAAAATAACAAGCCAACCGCAGTAGAACGCACGCCTAAATTTAGAATCCAAGCGATCCAATCTCCCTCGCCTAAAACGGGAATAATCGACACCACATACCAAACCCCAAGACTCAATAGCACGATCCAGGCCGTTTTCCACTCAAAAGGTTGCAAGCCCATTTTGGCCCACAAGAAAAAATACTTAATGGCATTATATCCCGCCAGCGCAATTAATGAGGCAAGTGCCGCACCATTGTACGAATACAAGGGGATGAAAATTAAGTTACCCACCACAATACCAACCGCCAATATCATATAGAATAAAAGGTCATATCGGTAGTATTTGGAGTTAATCAAAATCTCCGAATTTAAGCCCGTACCCATATCGATAATCTTCGAAATGCCCACCATTAAAACCACCCAGCGACCAGCTTCATAGACTTCATGTCGGGGGATGATTTGGTAGATGAAATCTAAATTGCACCAGATAAGCAAAAACAAAAAGCAGCCCACTAAGAGTAAATTGAGTGATGACTTTTTGTAGATGTCTTCGATTTGGCTGGTATCGTTACGCTTCCAAGCTTGGGCTAATAACGGGGCACTAATCGCCGCAATAACGTTGCGTGGTATCGCAATCATCAAACCCATCCGGGAATTAATATCAAATATAGCTGTCGTCCCCAATCCACCTGTGTACGCCGGAAGCATGATTTTTTCCACATGCTGAATCAAGGTGAAACTTGCTCCCGCTAAAATCACCCAACCGCCATAAGCCACCATTTCCTTGAATATCGGTTTTCGTACAAAGGAGAAATCTAATTTGGTATAAAATCGCTTCAGTTGTTTGATGTACAGTAATAAGGCTAAAACCGCCACAAGGTAGGAGGCGGTAATGCCTTGCACCAACTGGTCAAAGTTTAAATAGCCTAATCCAAAACCCAAGATTAAACAAGCATTTGCAACACGTAAATACAACTCCCGAATGATGGCTGGAACGACGATGCGTAGGTGGACGCGGGCGTAGGATTCGAGCACCGACATATATAAAAAGCTTCCTGTCAGTGGAATGATGTAATAAAAATATTGGGGCAATAGGGGGGAATTGGTTGCGTAAATGGCATTAAATGTACCCCGCAGGGCGATGTAGCCTAAGGTAAAAAGTCCCCAGCCCACTAAAGGAGAGATTAATAAAAACGAGAAAAACCCGCGATGCTCATTCGAAGGATCATCAAAATGTGGGAAAAATCGAACGGCTATATGCGGAATACCCAGCTGTGTAAATGAGGCAAAAATGAGCGGAATGCTGACTAAGGCGCCCGCGATCAAACCTACTTCCGACTGACTTAAAAACTGATTATAGAGAAAGATGACATTGAACGTCCCGATCGCGGTACCCAAGTAGGTGACGATGGAGGCTTTAAGACTTTGCCGAATGACGATTCCCATGCATGATTTGAATAAGCTACAAAACTACAAATTTTAAAACACTTTTGATTTTTTGACTGAGCTTGACGACATTGTAGTTCATTTCGACATGTTTTTGAGCCGACACCCCCATGCGCAAACGGTCTGCTTCGTTTTGAACTAGAAACATGCACGCTTCCGCCATACCTTGTACATCATGTTCGTCTGTGAGTAAGCCTGTTTCACCTTCAATCACCGCATCCGGTATGCCGGCATGTCGGGTTGAAACCGTAGGCAATCCGCAAGCCGCCGCTTCTAAAATCGCTACCGGTGTTCCCTCCGAATCTCCAGCTTTTGTAATAATGGAATGCTGGACAAACACATCTGCCGCTTGTAAATAAGGTAAATATTCAGCCTGCGACATGGCGCCTAAAAATTCTACCTTTTCCGTTAATCCCTTTTCGCGCACAAATGCCTTCGCCTCTTCCCACATGGGACCATCGCCAATCATTTGTAAGCGTGCTTCAGGAAATTGCTTTATCACCATTTCAAACGCCCGAAGCGTATGAATAGGTCCTTTTTTCTCGGCAAATCGCGCGACTGAAATAAAAGTGAATCGCTCTGATATTAACCCTCCCGTTTTGAATGTAGACACATCTACTCCACAAGGAATCACATGTAAATTCGACAAAGGTCCTGCGATCGCTTCTAAATTTGCGCGCATGGAAGCCGCGACAACAATCACCGCTTGGGCTTTCGGCAGCATTGCTGCATAGTGGGCCCGGTAGGTATCCAACGTCTTTTTTTCATTGGCATCAAAGCCTAAAAATACGATCGAGTAGGGTATCCCTAACGCAAGGCAAGCTTCGTAAATATTACTTCCCAAGGGACCGTAATTGGCTAAAAATGCATCGATATGATTTACGCGTAAAAATCTTTTCAGGTAATACTGATAGATTTTTCGATAAAGCCCAGGTACTAGATTTCTCAAACTACCACGAACAGCTAGCTGTGTAAGTGGAAATGGATAAATGGATTTTCCGCTATAGGTTTGGTTGGGGAGCCAGCCCTCATACAGGACTTCTACCGGTTGTAATTGCTTGATTTGTTCGTCGATAAACGTCTCGGAATAGGAGTGGAAATTCGAACGGGCAATAAGCAAATTCATATAGCTGGGGGTATTTTCTACGAAATTACCCTATTTTTGCTTTACATACTGTGGTCATGGATAAAATTCTACTTGTAGGCGGTGCTGGTTTCTTAGGGTATAATTTGCTTGATTTTGTTCAAAAACAAGCAGGTAGCGCGCCTGAGATTGTTGTTCTTTCCCAAGAAATCCCAGAATCTTCGATCCAATTTCCGGATGTGATATTTGTAAAAGGCGATTATGCAGATGCTGATTTGCTACAGCATTTGTTCGAAAAACATCCCTTTACACATGTCTTTCATTTTGCAAGTTCGATTATTCCAGCGTTGTCTACGCAGAATATTCAGGCCGATGTAGAGACAAATTTATTGCCAACTATCGGTTTGATGGAGGTGATGAAGGCCTTTGGTTGTACGCAAATTGTTTACCTTTCTTCGGGTGGTGCGGTGTATGGAAATGAGGAGCCGAGTCATAAAAAAGAAGATCAAGCGTGCCAACCGATTAGTTCCTATGGTATTATTAAATTGGCCGTTGAGCATTACATTCGACTTTATGCGAATTTATATCAAATCGATTATTTGATTTTACGTTTATCAAACCCATTTGGTTTACATCACAGATCTGAAACGCAAGGGGTCATTAACATTGCGATTCGTAAGGCCTTGAAGGGCGAGACATTTGTGGTTTGGGGCGATGGAAGCCAGGCGAAAGATTATTTGTTTGCAGAGGATATTGCGCAGGCCTTGATGCAATTGATGTCCTCCGATGTTAAAAATCAAACGATTAATATTGGTTCAGGCCAAACACTTTCCTTAGTCCAAATCATCGATTTGGTGAAACAACGCATACCGCATTTTCAGGTAGAATTTGTGGAGGCGATGCCTACGGATGTCCAACAAGTAAGTTTGGATATAAGCAAACTGAAATCAATGATTCCTTTTACGCTAAGTCCTTTGGCTGAAGCATTCGAAAAAACCTATGCGTACGAACAAGCTAGACTTTCTTCGCTACGAGAATAAAGGTACACGCATCTTCATTTCGTGATTTTGATCCGATAATCTTATCAAAAAAGATAATGAGCGGTTGCATGATGATGGATAAAACGGGCCGAGCAAATTTAGGTAGCTTGAAAAGAATGCCATCCTGAAACAACTGAAGGCCCATCGAAGAGCGACCTAAAATACCTTCAAAATAAACCACTTCAAATCCGGCTTCTTGCACGACTTTTTTTAGACCTGTCGACGTCCAGCGCCAAAAATCCGTTGGGTCCGGATGAAACATCCAATAGCCATGTGTCGACAAAATCAAGTTTCCATCGTTCGCTAAAATCCGGTGCGCCTCTTTTAAATACGCTTTGGGGTCTTCTACATGTTCGAGTACCTGGGTGGATAATACAAAACCCACGGTCTCATTGGGCATATCGATAATACCTTTGGGATCTACAATGACATCCGCTTTCGTGTTATATGCCAAATCTAATCCGATATACTGCTCCACAAATGGGGCAAATAAGGGTTCGTAGGGTTTATTTCCACAACCGTAGTCGGCAATCAACTGATGTGGCGAATGCCTCACATATAAACTGATAACCCGTTCGAGTTGCTTGCGGAGCTGGTGCAAGTAATAATAGCGGGCGGACATGCGTCCCCAGATCTTCGGATAAAGGCGTTCGATGCCTGCTTCTCTACTTTCCATATGCGTTGACAAGTCTTTTTTGTTCTTCGATCGAATTTTTATATTCGACAAATTCAGCTGCTTTTTTGGCCCAAATCAAGGCTTTTGCCCCATTTCCTTTCCGTTTTTCAATGCGAGCAATACCCATGAGGGCTAGTCCATGAATATCTTTGGTAAATCGTTCTTCCCAGGGATGTTGCATGGCTTTGCCATAATGCGCTTCGGCAACGTTATATCTTTTCTTTTCAAATTCCTCGCGCATGCCACGAAATACGTGCGCCGCCCCCATCATATAGGGTGATTTTGATTTCTCTAGTTTTTGGATGAATTCTTCAGCAGCTTCATATTGACCAGAAAGCGTCAATAACTCAGCTCTTTGCATGTTAAATAAATGGTTGTTTGGGTATTTGTTCGCGAGCATTTCCGAGTAGGGAAGTCCTTTGCTTGGGGTGCCTTCGTATTTATTATATACATAGGCTAAATAAAAGGTCGATTCATTTTTAACAAATACCGATTTCTTAATCGCTGCTTCTAGCTGAGATATACCCAAGCGCTTACTCCCATCTTCAAAAAAGACCATAAAGGGACGAATTGCGGCATGTAATTCTGGATATACGATGCGGTAGTAATTGTAAAGTCCCGCAGAATACAAAAATTCTGGTTGGCGATCCGTATTTCGCAAGCCTATTTTCAAATGGGAATAGGCTTTTCGGGTATGATTAACTGCCTTCACGTAATTTTGATAATCATTTTCATACGCGGCTAAAAATCCCAAGGACGAGATGCAGAAAAATACGGCTTCTTGGTCATTTGGATTGCGTTCGTATGCCTCGAAGGCTAGTTGGTAAGTAAGTTCCAAAAACGCCAAATAAGCTCTACTTTGAGCCGGATGATCTTTTAATGGGAAATATTGTTTTTCAAACTGCATGGCCGAAAGTAAATAACCGGCGGGATTTTTGGGGTATTTGGCTTTCAAAGCATTGAAATCATCCATGGACTCTTTAAAACTATAGGCATATAAATGGTCCAATCCTTGTGTGATAAGTGCTTTAGCCTGAGCATCTTGTAGGAGCTGACTGAAGCTGGGAAGGGTGGTTAGTAGAAAAATGCCAACGAGCAGTTTGCGCATAGTTAAAAATTGAATTGTAAAAATAGGGAAGCTCTGTGGTTTTTGGGCCTAATTTTTTACTTTTGTTTCTATTTCTTTTTTATCCCAACCCCATGATTTCATACGAACAATTTACGCTTGCAAATGGTCTTCAGGTGATTGTGCATGAGGACCCAACTACCACGCTTGCGGTGATGGATGTTATTTATGATGTGGGGTCGCGTGATGAGGAGGCGCATCGTACTGGCTTCGCACATTTATTCGAGCATTTGATGTTTGGGGGATCTGAAAATATTCCCAATTACGATACGCCTTTGCAACGGGTGGGCGGCGAAAACAATGCCTTTACGACTCCCGATCTTACGAATTATTACATTTCCGTTCCTAGTCAAAATTTGGAAACGGCTTTTTGGTTGGAATCCGATCGCATGAAGCAGTTGGCCTTCAATCCGGAATCTTTAGAAGTTCAGCGCAAGGTGGTCATTGAGGAATTTAAGCAGCGTTACTTAAATCAGCCCTACGGCGATTTATGGTTGAAGTTTCGGCCATTGATTTATGAGGTACATCCGTACCGTTGGGCTACAATCGGGGCAGATATTAAACATATTGAAGAAGCGACATTAGACGATGTCAAAGCATTTTTTGCACAGTATTATGTGCCGGCTAATGCGATAGTAGTGGTCGCTGGAAAGGTGACTGTTGATGAAGTCAAGGTGCTTGCCCAAAAGTGGTTTGAGCCTATTCCGGGAGGAGAAAAGCCGGTGCGTCATCGCATGCAGGAACCGGAACAATTGGAGGATCGTCAGATGGAAATTTCTGCGGATGTTCCAGCGGATCGGATTTATCGGGCATATCCGGTGCCCGGTCGCTATGATTCAGGATTTTATGCGGTAGACTTGATGAGTGATTTATTGGGACGAAATGAATCTTCTTTTTTGTATGTGCACTTAGTTCAGGATGCGCGCATTTTTGATTCCTTACATGCGCATCAAACGGGTTCGTTGGACCCTGGATTACTTGTGATACAAGGCCAAGTTGCGGATGGCATTTCGTTGGAGACTGCTGAAAAAGCATTAGATGCTGCACTTGAGCAATTTGTCAATTCAGGAATTCAGGAGGCTGATTTACAACGCGTGAAGAATCAGGCGGAGTCGTCCTTAGTTTTTGGGGAGGTGGAGGTGTTGAACCGGGCGATGAATTTGGCTATGGCGGCGAATGCAGGAAATGTTGATTTTGTGAATTTGGAGGCAGATCAAATTGCGGCGGTGCCGCTTAGAGATTTACAATATTGGGCTGAGCATTTATTTGTTCGTGGCAAAAAGAATACATTGCTTTATCGTAAACAACAGGTAGCATGAAAATCAGGGTAGGACAAGGGTATGATGTTCACAAATGGGTGGAAGGTCGGCCGTTTATTTTAGGAGGTGTGGAGATTCCGAGCGATTTTGGTCCCTTGGGACATTCGGATGCAGATTTAGTTTGTCATGCGCTTTGTGATGCACTTTTAGGTGCAGCGAATATGCGTAACATTGGCTATCATTTTTCGGATACGGATTCGATGTGGAAGGGAGTTGCTTCCACGTTGTTATTGAAAAAAGTGATGGAGATGATTCGTGCGGAAGGCTGGGAAGTGGGAAATGTGGATGTGACAGTGGTACTTGATCGTCCGAAATTAAATCCCCATATACCGGCGATCAAAGAAAATTTAGCTTTGGTGATGGAAATTGACATAGACCAAATTTCGGTTAAGGCAACAACTTCGGAAGGGTTGGGATTTGTGGGTAGAGCTGAGGGTATTTCCGCGATGGCGGTCGCATTAATTCAAGGCTAATGATATGATTATTGATTTAGAAGCGGAACGTCTGGAGATTTTAAAACGCTATCGCAAGCTTTTGCGTACGGCTAAACCGTTCTTAAAGGACGATGATGCCAAAGAAATTAAGAAGGCCTTTTTGATGTCGGTGGAAGCACACAAAGATATGCGCCGCAAATCTGGGGAGCCTTATGTATATCATCCGCTGGCCGTTGCTCAAATTTGTGTGGAGGAAATAGGACTTGGTACTACGTCGATTATTGCTGCGCTTTTGCATGATGTTGTTGAGGATACAAATACGACATTAGTAGAAATTGAAAAGCTTTTTAATCCGAAGATTGCACAGATTATTGATGGGTTAACGAAGATTGCGGGGACATTTGAATATGGCACATCGCAGCAGGCGGAGAATTTCCGTAAGATGTTGCTAACACTTTCGGATGACATTCGCGTGATCTTAATTAAGTTGGCCGATCGTTTGCACAATATGCGCACATTGGAAAGTATGTCCAAGGAGAAGCAATTAAAAATTGCCTCGGAGACGATCTATCTATATGCGCCTTTGGCACACCGTTTAGGTTTAAATGCGATCAAGACGGAGTTGGAAGATTTGGGATTGAAGTTTACAGAGACGGAGGCGTATCGCGAGATTGCTACTAACTTAACTGAGAATAAGCAGAGTCGCGAGAGTTTTGTCGAGGAGTTTATTCGGCCCATCAAAAAGTCGCTGGATGAGCGTGGGATAAAGTACACGATTATAGGCCGACCGAAATCTATTTATTCCATTTACAATAAGATAAAAAAATCAGATACTCCTTTCGAGAAAATTTACGATTTGTTTGCGATTCGTGTGGTCTTGGATGTACCGCTGGAGCGTGAGAAGGGGGAATGTTGGGAAGTTTACAGTATCGTCACAGATCATTATCGGCCCAATCCAAGTAGGCTAAAAGACTGGGTTTCAACCCCAAAATCGAATGGCTATGAGTCGCTGCATACAACGGTGATGAGTATGCCTTTTGGGAATGACAAAGAGGGGCGCTGGGTTGAGGTTCAAATTCGTACGAAGCGGATGGATGAGATTGCGGAGAAGGGGGTGGCTGCCCATTTTAAGTACAAGGGGACGGACACGCGTACTTCACAGGCTTTTGAGTCTTGGTTAAGTCAAGTGCGTGAAGCGCTCGAAACAAACGATAAAAGCCAGTCGGCCGTCGAACTTGTCGACGACATCAAAAACTCTTTATACAACGAAGAGGTATTTGTTTTTACGCCCAAAGGGAAATTGGTCGTTTTGCAGATAGGAGCAACGGCCTTAGATTTTGCCTTTGAAATTCACTCGGAGGTAGGCGGACATTGCATCGGTGCCAAAGTGGGGGGGAAGCTGGTGCCACTCTCACACAAATTGGCCAATGGTGATCAGCTTGAAATCTTAACGTCTTCCAAGCAGAAGCCATCTGAAGATTGGTTACGGATTGTGACGACGACTAAGGCGAAAGCGCGGATTAAGGAATTTATCAAAGAGGAGAATAAAACCTATTTGATTACGGGTCGCGATTTAGTTGAGCATCGATTGAAGCATTTGGGTTATCCGAATTTGACGTTGGAAATTACAAATCAATTGCGGGCGTATTTTAATGCGAAGGATGCGAATGATTTGTTTTACCGTTTTGGTAAGAATTACATATCGGTAGACCAACTCAAACATTGGAAGTTGGACAAAGAATTGCACGAACGTAAGCAGGCGGAAAAGTCGATTCAATCGCCGATTACGGATACGAAGACGTTTAAGAGTGGGATGCGGCAAGTGGAGAAGGAACGCAAGGATTCAGATATGTTGCTGATTGGCGAGGATATGGATAAGGTGGATTATACCTTAGCGAAGTGTTGTAATCCAATCTCAGGTGATGAGGTTTTTGGTTTTGTGACGATTAATGAGGGGATAAAAATTCATCGGACGACTTGTCCTAATTCGACAGAATTATTATCACGACATGGGGATCGGGTAATTAAGGCGCAGTGGACGAGTCAGATTCAGATGTCCTTTGTGGTGGAGTTGACGATACGTGGTATCGACCGGGTGGGATTAGTGAATGATGTCACGCGGGTAATTTCGGATGAGTTAAAAGTGAATATTACGGCGCTTTCGATTGGGGTGAAGGATGGCTTGTTTGAGGGAAAAATTTCGTTGATGATTCATGATACGGCACACTTGGAAAGTTTGGTTACAGAGCTTGAATTGGTTTCGGGAGTGATTGAGGTTGCGCGCGAGGATTAGTAGCTTTTTTCCCTTTTTTTTCCTTAATTTACGTTGTTTTTTTTCAATAATGTCCGCACAAATAGAGAAGTTCGATTCGGTTAAAAAGATTTTCACAGCTTACTTGGAGAACAAGGGTTTGCGGAAGACTCCGGAGCGCTTTGCAATTTTGGAGGAGATTTATTTGCGTGATGATCATTTTGATGTGGAGGAGTTATATATCTCCATGAAAAATAAGAAATATCAGGTCTCGCGCGCGACGGTTTATAATACCTTAGATGTATTGGTTGAATGTGATTTGGTTGCCAAACATCAGTTCGGTCGTAATCAAGCGCAATTCGAAAAGTCGTATGGACGTCGCCAGCATGATCATTTAATTTGTACCGATTGTCACAATGTGACTGAATTTTGTGATCCGCGTGTTCAAACGATTCAGAGTTTGGTGGGAGAGATGTTGCATTTTAATGTCATGCACCACTCGTTAATTTTTTATGGTTCATGTACGAAGAAACAATGTGAGTTTCGAGATCAGTACCAAGCGCGTTCTCAAGAATAATTTTATCATTTAGATTATAATTTTATGGCAGTTGATGTATTATTAGGCTTACAGTGGGGTGATGAAGGTAAGGGAAAGATTGTGGATGTATTAGCACCTCGTTACCAGGTAGTGGCACGTTTTCAAGGAGGACCTAATGCGGGTCATACGCTTGAGTTTGACGGATTTAAGCATGTTTTACATCAAATTCCATCGGGTATTTTTCGTCAAGAGGTTCAGAATATTATTGGTAATGGGGTCGTATTAGATCCGATTATTTTCAAAAAGGAGATAGAAGGTCTGGCGCATTTCAATTTAGATTTGCGTAAGAATTTAGAGATTTCGAAAAAGGCTTCGATTATATTACCGACGCACCGTTTGTTGGACGCGGCGTATGAAAAAGCGAAAGGTGATGCGAAGATTGGTTCGACGTTGAAGGGAATTGGGCCAACGTATACCGATAAAATTTCACGTCAAGGCTTACGTGTGGGGGATATGATTTCTCCGGATTTTCCAACTAAATATCAGGCATTGGTAGATCGTCATAAGGCGATTTTGGATGTCTATAAATTTGAGTATGATTTAGCTGTGGCGGAGAAAGAGTTTTTTGAGGCGGTGGCTTTTATGAAGGAATTCCATTTAGTGGATTCTGAATATTCTGTGAATCATGCGATTCAAGCAGGTAAGACGATATTAGCGGAAGGTGCGCAAGGATCTTTATTAGACGTTGACTTTGGATCTTATCCATTCGTAACTTCTTCAAACACAATTACGGCAGGTGCTTGCACGGGTCTAGGTGTGGCGCCAAAGAACATCGGTGAGGTGTTTGGAATATTTAAAGCCTATGCAACGCGTGTGGGATCGGGTCCTTTCCCGACGGAATTGGAAGATGAGGTGGGTGAGCGTATGCGTCAGGAAGGTCGTGAATTTGGATCAACGACAGGTCGGCCGCGTCGGTGCGGTTGGATCGATTTACCAGCCTTAAAATATGCAATGATGATTAATGGGGTGACTCAATTAATTATGATGAAGGCGGATGTCTTGAATATCTTTGAAGAAATATTGGTGTGTACTGGTTATGAAATGCCAGATGGCAAGGTGACGGATCAAATTCCATTTGAAATCACAGACATCAAAGTTAAGCCAGTGTATGAAACCTTGAAGGGTTGGAATTGTTCCTTGGAGGGCATGCGTCGTTTTGAGGAATTACCTGCGGAGCTTTCGGCTTACATTAAATTTTTAGAGGAACATTTAGATTTGCCGATCAACTTTATTTCGACAGGCCCAGATCGTGAGGCATGTGTGTTGCGCGGTTCATTAGCATAAACATGGATCAGGGAGTAGATTTGGCGGCTTTATATGTGGATGATGTCATCTATTGGGTTCCTGCCGACCGCCCTACGGGTCAGGTTGCGGAGGCTCCGGTGGAGGCAGTTGATTCTGTTTACATTCCGAATGTAACTACTCCTTGGCTGATTGTGGGTCAGATTTCTGATCTCGAAAAATCCCGTTTATCCTTAATTTTCTCGGCACCACCTCTGGTCCTTCCAGCTACGAGTTGGTCGATGTTAGATCCTACAGAAATTCAGATTTCTTTGACTGAATTTGTTGAAAAAACGAATGCTACGCGCTATGTATTTTTGGGTGAGCATAGCTTTGCTGGCTTACAGGCGCAAGAAGTTGTGGGTTTAGGGGATAGTAAAGTTTATTATTTCCCGCGCTTTATTTCCACATTAACGGATGATGAAAAGCCATTGAAAATGGCGTTTTGGAATGCGTTAAAATCGTTAATGTAGAGACACTTTGCGTAAAGACCCAGGTTAATAACCTCAGACTTTAGGCTGAGAATTTTCCCCACGTGTAGAATCGGCGCGAAAGCGCCTCAAGCCTTGGCAATCCTGACAGGTTTGCCAAGGCGACTACAGACTGTAACGTGCCAAAGGCGCGACGTCTTGATCCGTAAATTCCCCTGCTTCGTATTTGAAATGTCCCGCCATCGCAATCATGCCCGCGTTATCGGTGCAATATTGAAAAACGGGGATGAATACTTCCCAGCCTAACTCAGCACCCAATTCTTGTAAGCGGCTTCGTAATCCGGAGTTAGCGGACACGCCTCCCGCAATGGCAATTTGATTGCATTGCATCTCTTTCATCGCTTTTTTGACTTTTCGCAACAGCATATCGATGAGTGTTTTTTGGACGGATGCGCAAATATCGGCCTTGTTTTCTTCAATGAAATTCGGATTCTTTTGTGTCTCTTTTTGTAGGAAATAGAGAATGGCGGTTTTGATTCCGGAAAATGAAAAATTCAAACCGGGCATTTCGCCTAGTGAGAATGGGAATTTATCCGGATTGCCTTCCTTGGCAAGTTTATCGATGAGCGGTCCACCTGGATAGGGTAGGCCAATTAACTTAGCGGTTTTATCGAAGGCTTCCCCTACGGCATCGTCCTGCGTTTCGCCGATGACTTCCATGTCGAGCGGTCCTTTCACCCAGACCAATTGCGTATGTCCACCACTGACAGTCAGGCAAAGGAATGGGAATTTGGGTTTAGGTTCTTCAATGAAATGCGCCAAAACATGCGCCTGCATATGATTTACCTCAATAAGTGGAATGTTTAAACTGAGCGCTAATGCTTTCGCAAAGGAGGTGCCTACGAGTAGTGCGCCCAACAAACCTGGCCCACGTGTAAATGCAATGGCATTCAGTTCATTTTTGTTTATATTTGCCTTTTGCAGAGCCTCTTGAACGACAGGAATGATCGCTTTTTGATGTTCTCTACTCGCTAATTCGGGAACGACTCCACCCCATTCAGTATGAATTAATTGGGTGGAAATAATATTTGACTTCAATTCTCCGTTGACCATTACGGCAGCAGAGGTTTCGTCACACGAAGATTCGATTGCAAGTAGGACCATTGGACTGCAAAAATAGGGCAAAAAAAGTAAACATGGTAAAATACCTAAAGATCCTCGCTAAAACGGTCCTCTATGGATTGTTGGGATTCTTTTTGCTCGTTTTTACTTTCATTCTTCTCCTCCGTGCTCCGGCCAATCAAACCCTATTAGCTCAGTATTTTAGTCCGAAAATTGAGAAGGCCATTGGCTATCCGCTAACATTGCAAGGGATTCAAATCAAGTTTTTTGATGAGCTAAGCTTGAAGGGCTTACGGGTGAAAGATCCCTGGGGTAAGGACATGATCTACATTGAGAAGCTGGATATTAATTTTAGCATCTCTGATTTATTTTTGCAGACCGGTAGGCCTACGTTGGATTATGCGCGTTTATACCAACCAAGGGTTCATTTGATTTTAGAAAAAAAGGAAGGCAAGGTTAATCTAAACGATTTTATTGACCAAATTATTGCTTGGGTTAATCGGAATAGTACGGGGCCAAGTACAGGTTCAAGTGTCTTTGTAATTAGGGAAGCTGAGGTCGTTGATGGCACCTTTATTTTAGATGATGAGCAAGTTAAAAACACAGCCACCCCGCAGCATTTCGACCTTTCACATTTTGTGATTGCACATATAAATTCCAAAGTTCAACAGTTTTATACCAAGGGGGATACGATTGGTTTACGGACCATTGGATTCAACGCGATTGCCCCGCAGACTAATTTACGTATCAAGCGATTGGATACTCAGTTTATGATTTCCGATAAGCAAATGCGGTTTGATCAATTGGGATTGCGGGTAAACGATTCCTGGATCAGTGATCGTTTTGTGGTGAATTATAAGAAAATAGATGATTTAACGCAATGGATTACCCGTGCAAATATGCAAGCTCGCCTGGTCAACTCGCGGTTGTCGAGTGACGATGTTAGCAAGTTTATCGAATCTATGGCCCCATATAAAGGGATGTACAAGCTGAATGGCTTGTTGGCAGGCACCGTAGACAACCTAAAGTTGCGTCAGTTCGCCCTAGGTTTTGGCCAAAAAAGTATCTTGCGTGGCGACTTTGATTTTGTGGGTTTACCCAACATTGATCGAACGCAGATGGACTTCAATATGAAGCAATCTGTCTTCATTCCAGCCGATTTGGCGGTCTTTATTTCGAAATCTGCTGCTGATAAAATGAACATATTGGGGGCTGTTTCTTTTGGTGGGAAATTCAAGGGTACCAATGTAGATTTTCAAACCTCCGGACAATTAAATACGGGATTAGGGTATATGGAAGGTGACGTCCGTATGCATTTGAAGGATTCTATGGCGCTTTCAGGTTATGATGGTTTTGTCAAATTACGTAAATTCAAATTAGGTCGATTATTGAATTTGGAAGACTATCTGGGCACAATCGATTTGGAAGCAAAATTAAAAGGCACCGGCTTTTCAAACCAGTCGGCAAATGTCGATTTCAATGGTCAAATTTCAGAGCTATTTTTTAACCGCTATGGCTATAAACGCGTGGCATTAAATGGCAATTTGCAGAAGCAATTATTCAAAGGAACGGTAGCAGTCAAGGATTCACATCTTGTAGCGACCATGACGGGTGAGATTAATTTGCGTCAGGCAAAACCAAGGTATCAGTTGGAAGGGGTTGTGGAGCGCGCCGACTTATCAAATTTACAATTGTCAGTGGATCCAATGCGGATAAAGTCGCGGTTTGATTTGGATGTTACGTTGCAGGATGTGGATGATTTAGATGGGCGGGCCGTGTTTCAGGATGTGTTATTGCAGGTACCCAAACAACCTGATTTAGCCATGGATTTGGTGACATTTACGGCCGATACGCGTGGGGTGAAAAAGAAGTATCAGGTTCGTTCGCCATTTGTTTCTATCGAGGCTGTTGGTGATTTTGTCCCTACCCGGATGCAAGTAGAATTGGCTCAATTGTGGGATGAATATAAGTTGTATTTTACTAAAAATGAGGCGGAACGAAATCGCTATTATGCGTCTAAAGTTTACGCGATTGAGCAAAAATATTCGGCTGATTTCACAATTATCTGTCACCACATAGGCCCGTTGATGGACCGTTTTTTCCCAACAGTAGGCATCGGTAGAAACACGGTACTTTCAGGAAGTATTTCTAAGGGGCGGAGTTTTTCGATGAGTCTTGAAGCCTATCCGGATACCTTGATATTTGGGGGATATAAGTTTTATCAATCTGTTTTTTCGTTTCAGAGTTCTAAATTTTTAGGAGGTCCGGAGGTTTCTTCTAGCTTGGTTTTTCAATCACGTAAGCAGCAGTTGAACTTTTTAACACCAACGGAGAATCTAAAATTGGATGCCTTGTGGGATCAGGATCGCATTAATTTTGGCTTAGATTTTAAACAGCAGGGAGAGGAAAATGCGGCCCATTTTGGTGGGATTTGGAAGTTTGAAAAGGATGGTTTATCGTTACGTTTCAAGGATTCATATGTACGTATTTTGGGTCAGGATTGGTCGATTGATCCTGAGAATAGAGTGTACATTCAAGGTCAATCGCTGAAGGCAGAGCATGTGTTAATTTCGAATCAAAAGCAGTCCATCGCCCTTCAAGGTAGCATTTCTACAGATTCGACGGAGGCGATTAAATTAAGGGTGCGCAAGTTTCAATTAGGAACTTTGGGACCCTTGTTCGCGACGAAGGCACAGGGTGTGATGAATGCGGAGGTTAGTTTGCAGAATTGGTATCAGAATACACGTTTAGATTCCTGGTTATCGATTGATTCCTTGCGACTGAATAAATTTTACATGGGTAATTTTCAGGGAGTTGGGACGTATCAGGCGGACCAACAACTCATGGATTTGAACTATCATTTAAACAGATTAGGTGAGTCGGTATTGTCGGTGAGTGGCACCTACAAACCTTTTGTGGACGAGGAAAAGCTGGATGTTAATGTAGAATTGAACAAAACTAGTTTGCAGATTTTGGAGCCATTTACTACGGGTTTATTTTCAAAATTAATGGGTGAGGCTTCGGGTAATTTACATGTAGGGGGAGGAATTACTGATCCTATTTTTGCGGGTAAAATTGTGGTTTTGGGAGGTAGGACAACTTTTGATTACTTGAATACGCAGCTTGCATTTTCGGATACCGTGCGGTTTCAAGCGCGTCAAATCAAGGGGGTAAATTGGTTATTAAATGACGCGGAGGGGAATACTGCGCGATTAAATGCTACCTTAAATTTCCCGAAAGGTCAGCCGTTTGATATGAATTTAACCGCTGATTTGAATCGATTTAAATTATTGAATACGGTTCGAGATCCGAAATTGGCCTATTTTGGAACTGGTTTTGCTACGGGTCCGATGCGTATTTCGGGAACGGCGGATAATCTGAATGTTTATGCCAATTTAAAAAGTGAGCGCGGTACGCGCTTGTTTATTCCATTGGATGTTGAGTCAGAAGCAAAAGTGGAAGATACGTATGAGTTGTTAAGTGAGTCAATCCAATCAGATTTGTTGACAAATCAAAAACGAGTTTCGGAGGCTTTAAAGGATGATGGCATAACGATGGATTTAAATTTAAGTTTGACTCCTGAGGCCTATGGCGAAGTTCAGTTTGATCGGAAGAAAGGGGATATTATGCGGGTTTATGGGAATGGTGCTTTGAAATTGACCTTGGATAAAAAAGGTGATTTTAGGATGAATGGGGATTATGCAATTGATCAGGGGGATTATACGTTTACGCTACAAAATTTGATTAATAAGAAGTTTGCCATCCAACGTGGGTCTAAGATTTCTTGGACCGGGGATCCTATGGAGGGAAATGTGGATATCAAAGCAGTTTATACCCAATATGCGTCGTTGTTCCCTATCTTATTGGACACGACAAACAAGAGTAATTTGCCGGAGTTTAAACGACGCTATCCTGTGGATGTGACTATCAATTTAAAGAATCGATTATTGTCCCCTTCCATTTCATTTGATATTGGTGTGCGTGATTATCCAAAGGATGTTCATTTAAATGGGGCTGTAACTGCATTTACGAATCGCATAAAGACAGATGAACAGGAATTGACGCGGCAAGTGAGTAATGTGTTGTTATTTGGCCAATTGGTTTCTCCGTATGGGGGGACGGGAGTAGCGATTGGTAATTTGATGGGGAATGTGACAGAAATGTTGTCTAATCAGTTGAGTAATCTGGCGAATAAGATAAATAAAGATTTGAACGTGGATGTGTATTTAGGTGGCGGTTTATTATCGCAGGATATTTTATCCAATCTTCAATTACGCGCGTCTTACAATATGAATGATCGGCTACGGATCACGCGAAGTGGAGGATTTACGGATGCACGAAATCAAACAAGTCCATCGATTTTATTGGGGGATTGGGCCTTAGAGTGGTTCGTCAAAAGGGATGGATCTTTACGCTTGAAAACGTATAATCGAAATGTGCAAACCTCCCTTGCAGGTTCATTGAACTCCTATCAAATCAACCAAACGGTAGGTGCTAGTATGCTCTTTTCCAAGAGCTTCTCGAAGTGGTGGTGGGAAAAATAAATTCTAGACGTTAGACTCTGGACATTAGACGTCAGACGTCAGACGTTGGACGTTGGACGTGAGTCCGAAGGGAATCAGTCGTCAGTCGAACTGAATTAGCAAGTTTCAATTGATTTTAGATTTAAATAAAAAAGCCTCAAGATTGCTCTCGAGGCTTTTTATCTTTTACTAACGTCTAACGTCTAACGTCCAACGTCTAACGTCCAACGTCTAACGTCCAACGTCTAGATTATTTTACTTCAAACGCCCCTTTACCTACCACAAAACCTTCTGAAATTAATTCAACTTCATACTTGCCTGGTTTGTAAGCAACACCCCCACGTGGGTAGGTTACACTTACTTCTTGGTTGTCATTTGTATACGTAATAACTTGTTTAGTTGTGTAAGGCGTATCCTTACCGTTCAAGTTGATTTTTCCGGAACCGATTGATTCATCTGAAAGTGTTGCTCCATCGCCGTCCAACACACGAATATAAATTGTTTTGTTTTCCAATTTCGTAATTGGGTTGGTAGCTAACGAGAAAACAACTTTTAATTTATCGATTCGCTTGCCGTTCAATTTTGAGCGTTCTGTCTCTTTTCCTTTGGCATTCACAGCTAAAACACGAATGTTTTGTGCTTTTAAAGCTGCTGCGATACTCACCTTGCGAGCTAATTCCTTATTCTTCGCGGCTACGTCTGAAAGGGTGTCGGCCAACGATTTATTTTGGTTTTTTAAACCTGAATTCTCGGTATTTAATGATGAATTTTGCGTCGCTAACACTTGGTTGTTCTCGGTTAAAATTCCATTTTGCTTTTTCAATTCAACGATTTCGCCGTCTTTTTGTGTTAACACCAAATTGTATTCTTTGATTTTTGATTCATAAGATGCAATCGACGCACGATTTGAACTTTTTAACGAAGCTTTATCTTGTTCTAATTGAACTTTCAAGGCTTCTAAATCAGCCACTTGGCCGCCCAAGGCTTTGATTTCAGCGATTTTACTATCTAATTGAGTTGAGATTGAATCTAATTGTGTACGTGTATTCGCTAATTCCGTTGCTTTTTCTTCAATGGTCGATGCCTGCAAGTTTGTTAATTGATTCGAGCGAAAATATAACACGCCTAGTATTGCCGTTAAAACTGCCAAAACAATGATGGCGATTTTCGATGAATTGTTAGTTGAGTCCATTTTTTTTGTAATTAATGTGTAGGGTTTACTGTTTATTTATCGGCGAAATTACAATAAATAATCTACATATTATTTCTGAGGCAGTTTTTGGTTACTTTTGCAGAACTAAAGAGCATCTATGCCTACGTATGATTTTATAGTAATCGGATCAGGAATTGCGGGTTTATCGTATACGGTAAAAGTCGCACAGCATTTTGCGGATTTACATATCCCCATCAAGATTGCGCTTATTACCAAAACAATTGCAGAAGAAACGAATACCAAATATGCACAGGGTGGCATCGCTGCCGTTTGGGATACAGATGATTCATTTGATAAGCATATACATGATACACTTGTTGCTGGTGATTTTGTTTCTGATCCCGAAGTTGTCGAAATGGTTGTTAGGGAAGCACCTGAAAGACTTCGTGAGCTAATTGCCTATGGGACGGATTTTGACCGAAAAGCGGATGGGACATTTGATTTGGTGAAAGAAGGAGGACACTCAGATAAACGCATCTTACATTACAAAGACTCAACGGGAAATGAAATTGAGCGCGCACTTTTAGCCAAGGTGAAGTCTTTTAAATCCGTCGATTTCTTTACACATTATTTTGCGGTCGACTTAATTACCCAACATCATTTAGGGGAGAAGGTTACGAAGGATACGCCGAATAAACAATGTTACGGCGTGTACGTGTTGAACAAAAAAACGAAGAAAGTAGAAACCTTTTTAGGGAAAACGACACTAATAGCCACGGGAGGAATCGGTCAAGTGTATCAATCCACGACCAATCCCACGATTGCCACCGGAGATGGAATTGCCATGGCTTACCGCGCGAAAGGTTTTGTGCAAGGCATGGAGTTTATTCAGTTTCATCCGACTGCCTTATACAATCCAGGCCACAAGCCTTCTTTTTTAATTTCAGAGGCCGTACGTGGTCATGGAGGAATCTTGAAGAATCAAGATGGTTCGACGTTTATGGAACGTTACGATGAGCGTCTATCTTTAGCGCCTCGTGATGTAGTTGCACGTGCGATTGATTCCGAAATGAAGATTAACGGGACTGATCACGTGTATTTGGATACGAGACATATTCCGAAAGAAGAAATAAGCCAACATTTCCCCATGATTTATGCCCATTGTCTACACGAACTTGGGATTGATATGGCCACGGATATGATTCCTGTGGTTCCAGCTCAGCATTATTTATGTGGAGGGATTATCGTCGATCATTATGGCCATACTAATATTGAGAATTTATACGCTGCCGGCGAATGCTCACATACCGGTTTGCATGGTGCGAACCGCCTCGCTTCCAATTCTCTTTTAGAAGCGATCGTCTACGCGCATAATGCATTTGAAAAATCAGTAAGTCAATATGGAACGCAAATTATGCCGGAAGGTATTCCAGATTGGAATGATGAGGGGACACGCAATCCAGAAGAATTAGTATTAGTTACCGAAATGGCACGTGAATTAGAATCCATTATGTCTAATTACGTAGGTATCGTTCGAACCGATCGCCGTTTGAAACGTGCCTATGACCGATTGGAATTAATCTACCTCGAACATGAGGAATTGTACAAACAATCACGTATCACAGTTCCTTTATGTGAATTGCGCAATATGATCAATGTAGCTTATTTAATCATCAAACACGCACGGGCACAACGGGCCAATAAAGGACTACATTATAATGTAGATTTGAAATAGTACGCTTTTTTTCAATTCCGTTTGGTAATCCCCTGACTGATTGGTCGTTTAAATTTTCTATTGAGGATAAAAATGACTTAATTCGCGGGTCGAAAATTAACTCGATTTAGTTTTCAAATACCTAGTTCTAAGATACATGATTAATCTATTCCTCAGGGGATGGGCCATTTGCTGCGTTCGGCGTGTGGTGGTTCTCCTGCTGTTCTTCCCCAATTATTCCATTCAAGCTCAAGCTTGGAAGTGGGCCATCGGTTCCAATATCACACAATATCAATTTACGAATTCAACAGGTAAGCCTGTTGACCTATTAAAACAGCAATCCGGTTTACATCTTGATATTGCCCATGAACATGTCTTACTAGACACAGTTCGTTTGATTTCCAAATTTTCAAAATCAGCCATTTACTTTAGTCAGCGTCCTAAAATATCCAAGTTTCTAAATCTGTTTCACTATGATTTGGGGCTGAACTACAATCAATTTAATGCGATTGGAGATGTCCAACAAATTGCCTTTTCTTACCAAACAGATTATGTGGGGGTATCCGCTGGTTTTGGGCCTAGAATTCCGTTGATTAAAGGCTGGTCTATTCAGGTAACTGGAAGGGTGATGGGGCAGTATTTGGTGGCAGGCCAACAGCTCGTTGATGCACGATATTTTGATCTTTTGTCGGAACCACAATTTAAAGGGCTTCGCCTATTTAGTGGTGTACAAGTTGAACTGAATAAACGCGTGAATGCACAAGTGAGCGCGTTTGCACACGTTGCATCTTATCAAACTCATTTTTCAAAAGTAACGCCAACGGGCACACTGGATATGGTTCCGATGACGCTTGCGATGGGGATAAGATTAAACCAATAAGCCAGATCTGATGCATAAAAGTCTTCTTTTTTTCGTGTTGATTTGTGTTTCATGGTCGGCGTATGGCCAACAAACCGGCTTGAATTACCAAGCGGTCATATTGGATCCAAATTCAATTGAAATTCCAGGTCAGGTGATTTCAGGTCAGCCATTGGCTAATGGAAATGTGTGGATTCGATTTACCTTGGTTTCTACGGGTGGTATAGATTATGAGGAAATTCATGCGGCAAAAACGGATGCCTATGGACTCGTTAATTTAGTCATCGGTAAAGGGATACCTGCTTGGAATACGGGTTCAAATGCAGCCTCTGGTGAATCAAAATACAAGCAATTTGATTCCATCATTTGGGATGGGAACCTAAAAAAACTGAATGTAAGTGTGAATTTCAATGGGTCATCTACATTTACGGAAGTCAGTAATCAACTCTTGACCTTTACGCCTTATGCGCTCTATGCGGCCTCGGTGGATTACAAAAATGTGCGCGATTCACCCACAAAACTAAGTCAATTTTCAAATGATGTGGGCTATCTGGTACCCAAAGATTTAGATCCGCTCAAGCAAAGTGTGTTGGTAAATACGATTGCGATTCAGGAGAGTTCGGCTAAGATTGAGGCGAACCAACAAGCCAATAAAATTCGATTTATCGTGATCGATCAGTCGATCAGTGATCTTAGCTTTCGATTAGATAGTACCCAAACGCAACTAGTTGCCGTGAATTTGTCTCTCAATTCGATACGTTCCACCTTGAGTGAGCATGATGAGCGGATTAAAAGTACAGCGAATGCGTCTACTAGTTTATCGAGCCAACTCGCCAATTTACAAAATCAGACAAGTCAGATGGCGAATAGTTTTGAGATGCTATTTAATAAGTCGACGGCATTAGACTTAGGCAATTCACGACCAAGCAATTCTTTATATCCATCGCAGTTGGCCGTAAAATCCTATGTCGACAATGCCATGTCCAATGTCATTACTACCGGTACGCCGGATGCGACTACCTTGGCAACGGGTAAATTGCAATTGGCTGGTGATTTAGCGGGGACGGCGACGAATCCAACCGTTCCTGGGCTAGCATTAAAAGAAAGTTTAGTGAATAAGTCGACGGATGTCATGGCAGATGCGGCTAGCAATCAAAAATACCCTTCGGTGAAAGCCGTTAAGGATTATGTGGATATTGCGACGACCGGGGTAGCTTTTCAGGCGGCTTTGGATGCCAAAGCAAATTTGAATTCCCCTGTTTTTACGGGCACTCCAGTTTTGCCGAATACAACCACAGGGGTTACTCAATCTGTAGGAAATAATTCAACTTTGTTGGCCACCACAGGCTTTGTTCAAGCAGCCATGGTAAATGCCAATGTGGTCGATGCGGATGCCACGACAAAAGGTAAAGTGCAGTTGGCCGGCGACCTAGGAGGTACCGCTTCTTCACCAACCATAGCTCGCTTGCAAGGAGCAACATTAAGTGCAGCATCACCGACTACTGGACAAGTTTTGAAATATAATGGAACGGCGTGGGTTCCGGATGCGGTGGTTTTGGCAGAGGCCCAAACATTAGGATTAGTTGGCTCTACCTTAACGATTTCAGGAACAGGAAGTTCGGTGACTCTTCCCACGGCTGCCGATGCGACATCATTAGAAACGGGAAAGATACAATTAGCTGGAGATTTGTCTGGAACAGCCACGTCTCCCACAGTCCCTGGATTACTTTTAAAATCAAATATAGCTTCACCTACATTTACGGGGACACCATTGGCGCCCACAGCTTCACCTGGAACCGATAATTCTCAAATTGCCACTACGGCTTTTGTTATGGCTGCAACAGCATCATCTGGATTTTCAGGTACTTTGCCCATAACAAGTGGTGGAACTGGTTCCACAACTCAGAATTTTGTTGATTTATCGAATATTCAATCCATCGGAGGCGCCAAAACATTTTCTGCCAATACAGCCATTGGAGGTACGCTGGCGGTAACGGGTGTTACTACGCTCGCCGGATTAAGTGCAACAACAGGTGCATTATCGTCCACGTTAACAGTAGTCGGAACAACAACACTAAGTGGAAATTTAACAGCAAACGGAGCGGGAAATAGTTTAGGAACCATTACCTCAGGTATCTGGAATGGTACTACTGTGGCGGTGGGTCGAGGTGGTACTGGAGCCACAACACTCACAGGAATACTGAAGGGAAATGGAATCAATGCATTCACTGCAGCTATTTCAGGCACGGACTATAGTCTGGTTCGTGAAACTTCGGACGAGTATGTGGCTTCGAGTGGCCAAACCGTCTTTACATTAAATCAAAGTCCGTCTACAAGTTCATTAGTCAAACTGCATATTAATGGGATTAGAATCAATAAATCTGCCATTAGTGTTGCCGGAACTTCGGTGACTTATATTCCTGCTAATAATGGTTCAACCATTTTGGTTGTCAACGATCGAATCCAAATAGATTACTTCTATTAATTTCATGCATAGCCAAAAATACAATTCCGGTTTATTGGGAAGGTTTATTTTTAGCCTGTGTGTTTTTCTATGCGTTGCTTTTACTAGTTTAGGTCAAAATAGCAATATTCAAATTACTTCTTTGGCTACTTCGGGAGGAAGCTGGAGTGCGTTAACGGGCGGTGTATATACATTTGTACCTACGGCCGACAATGCGAATATTATCAGTACAGATATTCAGAATAGATTAAATGGGTCTGGTTTTACCA
>CAMCXW010000035.1 GCA_945883625.1 Spirosoma fluviale | reverse complement strand
TCGGCCCGATTCTCCGATTGTTCGGCTCGCAATCCTGTAATCCACACATCTGCACTTTGAAGTGCGCGGTTTAGGGGTTCGATTTTGCGGATGAAACAACATTCCTTACGGTTTTCAACCGACGCGTAGAATGAGTTGAATCCTTTGGTTTTCACCAGTTCCTCTACGGCTGCTGCTTGCGGGAAATAAGTAATTAGGTTGAATTCTAATTTTTTGACGCTTAGATCGATGAGGTCGTAGGACTCTTGGAATTGCCGACCGGTATCCAAGGTAAAAATTTCTATGGCTAATTTTTGGGAAGCGATGGCGTGGGTAATCGCTTGGTCCTCTTGGCCGAATGAGGTTGAGAATACTAATTTTTGGCCTTGAAAAAAAAGAGCAATTTGGGCAAGTCTTTCGTCAAGTGATAAGGGCAGTAGTGATTTTTCGAAATTTTCTGGGATCATTTACTAAAATTTTCACAAAGATATACAAAGTCTATTGAATAGCTATACTAAGTAAAATAAAATGTGAATGTTTTAAAACTTTGTTAAATTGAAATGAGTTTTAAGACCATGCGCACAGGGAATGAAATTTTATTGGATGAAATGTCTGGAGAGGATGCCGATCTATTTTTGGATTTGCGAAATCTGAAGCATTTGGTTCGCCATGGAGAGGGGCAGCGGTTGGAGTTTAAGATGAAGGTAAAATTTCCAGAGAAGATTATAAAGGAGTTGGTTGCTTTTGCAAATTCTGAAGGGGGGCATTTATTTGTGGGTGTTTCTGATGAAGGTCAAATTGAAGGATCTAAATTTGTTGAGGAAGATCAGTTCTTGTTGGAAAAGGCAATAGATGCCTATTGTTTTCCTGCGTTTACGTATAATGTCTATCGGATACCTTTGGAGAATGAACGTTCGGTGCTTGTTTATCATGTTTTTGAGAGTGTGGATAAACCGCATTTTGTGCAGTTGGAATCGGATTCTAACCCAGTATGTTACGTACGGGTAAAGGACAGAACGGTGAAGGCGAGTAGAGAAATGAAGCAAATTTTGCGTCGTGAAAATGATGCTGGTTTAACGTTTGCTTATGGTGATTCGGAGAAGTGGTTGATGGAATATTTACGGGAAAATGAAGTTATTACATTGGCAGATTTTGCGCTAAAATCAGGACTTCCGTTGTGGTTAGCGTCTCGAAAATTAGTCTTACTTGTGCTTGGACGTGTTTTGCGGATTGAGCCGGGTGAACAACATGATATGTATTATTTACGATGAGAAAAGGCTGGTTATTGGTATCATTTTTTGCATTTGCCTGTTCGAAAGAGGCTACGGATCCGGGTGTCAGTCCGGCTCCTCAATCCAAAGAAATAGCTTCTTTTGATCGGCTGCAGGATAAATTTTTAACGCCAACTTGCGCGACATCTGGATGTCATTTGTCTGAGAAAGATGCCGGCTTTGCACAGCATAAGCTTATATTGGTTAAAGGGAAAGCGTATGCAAATTTGGTAGGTGTGCCATCTGTCAATGCGGCGGCTTTGTCTAGGTCTGTTCTACGCGTTAAGAAGTTTGCTTCGAACGAAAGTTTATTTTTTCATAAGTTAAACTGGGATTTGGCACATCATGGCTTAGTTAATTATGGTGCACCAATGCCCTTAGGAGGAAAGCCAATCAGTAAGGGTCAGCTCTCATTTGTTCAAAAATGGATCGACGCAGGTGCGCCTGCAGCTGGAGAAGTGGCGGATCCTACCTTGTTAGATGATCAAACACCTAGTTTTGTTGAGGATGCAAATTTCATACCATTGCCTTCTCCAGCTGAGGAAGGTAAATCGGGCGTTCAGTTAAAAGTAGAGCGCTTTGTTGTCCCTCCAAATTTTGAGCGTGAACTATTTGTACGCAGGCCCTTGAATAACGCGGCTCCTGTATACGTTTCCCGAATTAAATTAAAGTCGCGGTCGAATAGCCACCACATGGTTATTTATGATTTTAGAAATAAATCGGTACTACCAAAAGAAGATGAGATTCGCGATTTAAGAAATTTAGACAACTCTCTAAATATATTGACATTCTTGCAAATGTCGAATCATATTTTTTTAGGTGGCGGTACGGATCCTAATTCAGACTATACGTTCCCAGAAGGTATGGCCCTTCAATTGCCAGCGAATGCTTCAGTTGATTTGAACCCACATTACTTTAATCGAACGAAGGAGCCGCTTTATGGGGAAAATTATGTGAATTTGTATACAGTACCCGCGGATCAAGTCAAAAAAGCAGTGCAGATGATTGATTTTGGTGTAACTAATTTTACGTTACCGGCTAAACAAACCACCACGATTACGCGCGATTTTAAATTTGATAAGGATGTGGTGGTCGTTTCACTTACCTCGCATTATCACGCAAAAGGAAAATTATTTCAAATAAAAATTAAAGGAGGTTCAAGAAACGGCGAGTTGATCTATGAAAATACCGATTGGGAACATCCCAAAGTAATTAATTATGCGGCTCCGATTGAATTGAAGGCTGGCGAAGGTTTGACATCTGTTGTCACCTACGTCAATGATACAGCTAAAGACATTAATTTTGGACTCACCTCAGAGGACGAAATGAACATCATTTTCGGCTATTATTATACGCGTTAACCTCCATGTCACCAGGCTTTTGGTGAAAAAAAATTCATCCCTATTTGATATCAAAAACATTGAACTATATTTGCCTCCACTTCTTGAAATATTTCAAGAAAACGGTATGAAATAGTACAATTTTAGGCATTTTTTGCACTCTTACGTTAAAGCATTTTTATTTGAATATACGTTTACTACCCTTTTCGTTAAATGGAACACAAACACAAGAATAAAATGACGGCTGCCGGCCTTTTGGTAGCCATGGGTATCATTTATGGGGATATCGGAACTTCTCCGCTCTACGTAATGCAAGCCATCATCGGCGACAACCCGATTAATGAATTAACTGTCTTAGGTGGTTTATCTTGTATTTTTTGGACGTTGACTTTACAGACAACATTGAAGTACGTTATTCTGATCTTGCGTGCCGACAATAAGGGTGAAGGTGGAATTTTTGCGTTGTTTGCTTTAGTTCGGAGGCATGCCAAATGGCTAACACTTCCGGCAATTATCGGAGGAGCCACGCTTTTGGCCGATGGAATAATTACACCCCCAATTTCGGTTTCTTCAGCTGTAGAAGGCTTGCGGATGTTGCATCATGCAGATGGAACCCCTTTTGTAACGGATACTGTTCCTTTGGTTATCGTAATTTTAACGGGTCTATTCCTTTTCCAAATCTTAGGAACGAAGGTTGTAGGTAAGTTTTTTGGTCCTGTCATGTTGGCTTGGTTTGGGATGTTAGCCTTCACTGGTATACTAGGTATCGAGAATGATTGGTCCATCTTGCGCGCGATTAATCCTCAATTTGCTTATGATTTATTAACTACACATCAGTCGGGAACGGCGGGGTTTTGGACGTTAGGTGCGGTATTTTTGTGTACCACAGGAGCGGAAGCGCTCTATTCAGATTTAGGCCACTGTGGCCGTGACAACATCCGAATTTCTTGGATGTTCGTTAAAGTTGCTTTGTTGCTTCAATACTTCGGTCAAGGTGCTTGGTTATTGTCTCATACTGGAGAGTTATTAGGTGCTAAAAAGCCCATTTTTGAATTACTTAGATCTGAGCTGGGGGTACAGTTTTTGTTCTCTGGAATTTTGCTAGCGACTGCAGCGGCGGTAATCGCCTCTCAAGCCTTAATATCGGGTTCATTTACATTGATTTCAGAAGCGATTCGCTTAAACTTTTGGCCGCGTGTACGCTTGATTTATCCATCAGATCAAAAAGGCCAACTCTACGTGCCGTCTATTAATTTATTGCTTTGGATGGGGTGTATTGGCGTTGTGTTATGGTTTCGTGAATCTGCCAATATGGAAGCGGCCTATGGATTGGCTATCACCATGACGATGTTAATGACGACTTCATTAATGGCCTATTATCTGCACATTAAGAAGGTTGACATGTGGTGGATTCTATTATTTTTAGTTGTCTACGTTTCCCTAGAGGGTGCATTTTTGGTCGCAAACTTGCAGAAATTCTGGCATGGTGGTTACGTTTCTTTATTTATAGCTGGAGTTATTATTTTATTAATGTGGGTGTGGTTGCGTGCAACACGCATTAAAAAACAATTAACCGAGTATGAGAAGTTGGCCGACTACATTGAACCTCTAAAGGAATTGAGCAACGATGAAACGATTCCCAAATATGCCACACATTTGGTATTTATGTCTAACGCTGCGCGTGTGACGGATATTGAATCGAAGATTATTTACTCTATTTTTCAACGCCGACCAAAGAAAGCCGATATCTATTGGTTTGTGCACGTGGATACCATGGATGATCCGTATACAATGGATTATAAGGTTACTGTGATTGAGCGGGATGATATTATTAAGGTGAATTTCAAATTAGGTTTCCGCGTCGAGCAACGTATTAATTTATACTTCCGTAAGGTTGTAGAAGAGATGGTTGCCCGCGGTGAGGTGGATATTACCTCTCGATATAAATCTTTAAATGAGCAAAATGTTATTGGTGATTTCCGTTTTGTTGTCCTAGAGAAATTCTTATCCTATGACAATGAGATGCCAATCATGGATCGTTTGGTGATGAAGGCTCACTTCTTTGTGAAGCAGTTTACGCATTCGGAGGACAAGTATTTTGGCTTGGATAGTGATGCGGTGAAATTGGAAAAAGTACCTTTGATTATTAAGCCGATTACGAAGTGTAATCTAAAACGCATCGATTAATGGCTACGATATTTACCAAAATTGTTAATCGAGAAATCCCATGTCATTTGATTGCGGAGGATGATCGTTTTATGGCATTTCTAGATGTAATGCCTTTAGTAGAGGGTCATGTGTTGGTTATTCCCAAACAAGAGGTTGATTATATCTTTGATTTAGATCCAGAATTACTTGGCGACTTGATGAAATTTGCGCAAAAAATTGCTCCGGCTATTAAGAAAGCCATTCCATGTAAGCGTATTGGTGTGGCTGTCATTGGATTGGAAGTGCCACACGCGCATGTACATTTGGTACCTATGAATCGGATGTTGGACATTAATTTTTCGCAAGAAAAGTTGAAACCTTCGCAAGAATCTTTGGCATCAACAGCGACATTAATTAAGTCCTTCTTACTTTAAGTATCCTTTTAGTTTGTTCATTTCCGCTTGTGGATTCGCCTTCTCATATACGATGTTGTAGACAGCTTCGATAATCGGAAGATGAAGATTGTGCTGACGCGTAATCGCGTGAATACTCCGTACGGCGTAGTACCCTTCTGCGATCATGTTCATTTCAATCTGCGCTGATTTAACGGAGTATCCTTTGCCAATCATGTTTCCAAACGTACGGTTGCGCGAAAATTGCGAATACGCAGTTACTAATAAATCACCCAGATATCCTGAGCTGTTTAAGTCGCGTTTAGCTTCTGGGTAAACGGCATCTAAGAAAATCTTAATTTCTTGCATCGCGTTACTCACCAAAACGGCTTGAAAGTTGTCGCCAAATCCTAAACCACGTGTAATTCCGCAAGCAATGGCAATGATGTTTTTGATAACCGCACAATATTCCACGCCATAGAGATCTTCGATGGCGTGTGCTTGAAGAAATCGACTGTTCAGTAAATTTGAAAATGATTGGGCAACTGCCAAAGAGGGCGATGCAATAGTCAAATAGGACTGTTTTTCGAGTGCGACCTCCTCGGCGTGACATGGGCCAGCAATAACACACGTTTGGCTGATAGGCACATTGAATGCTTTTTCCATCCAGTCGGTGACCAATAAATTTTCTTCTGGAATCATGCCCTTAATCGCTGACACAATTTTTTTTCCTTCGAAGTGTTTTTGGTTTAAATCTTTTAATGTGGCTGGAATAAATGCAGCGGGTACTGCTAAAATGATATATTCAACACCTGCTAAGGCGTCTGACATTTTACTATATGTTTTTACTTTCCGGGGGTTGATGGCTACATCTGTGAGGTAGCTTGGGTTGTGGTTGTATTTTCGGATAAAGTCAACATCTGATTTCCGACGGATCCACCATTTAATTTTGACCTGGTTTTCAGATAAAATTTTAACAAGTGCTGTTGCCCAACTACCTCCTCCGATTACGGCTATTTGCGTAGGAATTTTCTTTTTTAATTCTTCTAATTGACTCATGGCCGTAAAATTACCTTTTAAATTAAAAATTAGCTGAAACAATCAGAAAATTTGCCAAATTTGTTTTTAGCATTGGAATGCCCTTGCGTAAATCTAAACCTATGAAAAAACTATTGATACTCCTATTCTTGGGAGCTAACTCGTTTGCTTTTGCACAAAAAACTGCTCAACCCCTTCCGGAACATCCGAGGCCTGATTTAATGCGGTCACAGTGGTTGAATCTAAATGGCTCATGGGATTTCACCTTTGATTCTACTCTCGTTATTCCATCCAAATTTGCTCATAAAATTCAGGTTCCTTTTCCTTGGGGATCGAAGCTTTCTGGCGTGAAGGACGAAGCGGATGTGGCGTGGTATCACCGGACATTTCAGGTACCTGCCGTGTGGGGTTCTAAGCGCGTGTTTTTGAATATTGGTGCTTCCGATTGGCATACTTCTGTGTATGTAAATGGCAAATTTGCTGGCGAGCATAAAGGGGGATATACTCCGTTTGATTTTGACGTCACTTCATTTTTGAAAGCAGGGATTCAATCGGTTGACATCCGTGTAGATGACAAACGCCGCATGTTTACGTTGTATGGGAAACAGGGGTATGGGAATGCGCGGGGCCTTTGGCAGACGGTTTATTTGGATGCGAGGGGTTCGGATTACATTGATCATTATGCGGTTTATCCAGATATTGACAAGGGCACTGTTCGGGTCAAAACCTACTTAGGTACTGCTGCTTCAAAAGATGCCGTTTTAGCGTTGAGGCTGGCCAATGGGCAGTCGGCAAGTGTATCGGTTAAAAAAGGTGATGCTTCAGCGGATCTTACGTTGAAATTGGTCAAGCCACGATTGTGGTCGTTGGAGGATCCCTATTTGTATGATTTGTCGCTGAGTTTAGGGGATGATCAGGTGAAGGGATATTTCGGATTTCGGAAGATTTCAGTGACGCCATTACCGGGGTCCAAGATTCCTTACATTGCGTTAAACAATAAACCGGTGTATTTGCAGCTGGCACTTGATCAAAGTTACCATGCGGATGGATTTTATACGTTTCCTTCGGATGCATTTATGAAGGATGAAATCATTCGCAGTAAGCGAATCGGGTTAAATGGGATTCGAACACACATCAAAGTGGATATTCCACGCAAATTATATTGGGCAGACAAATTGGGTTTATTGGTGATGTCGGACGTTCCTAATTCTTGGGGTGAGCCGGATGCCGATATGCGTCGGGAGACGGAATACACCTTGCATGAGATGTTGAAGCGCGACTTTAATCATCCGTCGATTTTTTCTTGGATAACTTTCAATGAAACGTGGGGTTTGGTTACACGGATTGATAAAAAGTCGGTCTATACGCTTGAGACGCAAAAATGGGTGGCTTCGGTATATCGTTTGGCAAAATCCTTAGACCCAACACGCCTAGTGGAAGACAATTCGATTTGTTGTGGTCGGGGGCATACGGAGACGGATATTCATTCATGGCATGCCTATCAAGCGGGATATGAATGGGATAAAGTGATGGATGATCAATCGAAAAATGTGTTTCCGGGTAGTCAGTGGAATTTTGAAAAGGGTTATGTGCAAGGGGCGCAGCCTATGATTAATTCGGAGTTTGGGAATGTGTGGGGGTATCAAGGAAGTACGGGTGATGTGGATTATACGTTTGATTATCATAAGGCGATGAATTCGTTTCGGAATCATCCGAAGATGGCTGGTTGGTTGTACACCGAACATCACGATGTGATTAATGAGTGGAATGGCTATTATAAATTTGATCGGACGGAGAAGGAAACGGGGTTAGGTGCGATTGTTCCAGGCATGACATTGAAGGATTTGCATGGACCATTTTATGTTTCCACGGGTCAAGAAATAACTTGGGCTGGAAAGGCTGGTCAAACCATTAAGATTCCGCTTCATCTGTCATCCATGACGGATTTGTCAGGTGGGCTGCGTTTGAAAATTTCGTTTGCTGGTGTGACGGCGTGGGGAGAAAAGCAAGCACATTGGACGAAGGAATTGCCTTTGAAATTTGCTCCTTGGGATGTTCGGGCGTTGGATTCTTTGTCTGTGGTTTTACCAAAAGATAAATCAGTCAATACGCTCAGCTTCATTTTGATGGATGTTTCGGGAAAAGTGTTACATCGGAATTTTGGGCATATTATCGTTGAGGAAGGAAATTTAAAGCCGTCGAATCCAAAAATGGAATTAGTTTCCATTCCCGTGGAGCGTTATAGTGCTTCGCAATGGCCGGAAAAGCAATGGACAGGAGTTTTAGGCCAAAAGGTTAACGGGGCCGGGGTTGGTTATTTTGAATATGAATTCCCGATTACTGGTTCCGATATTGCTGAGGTGCGATTTATGGCGGAGGCTTCCTCTAAGCCTGTTTTGGGCAAGGATCGTCCAGGTGGTGGAAAAATGGATGGAGATTATATGTTGGGCAAAGGCACCTTTGATCCCAGTGTTAATCCCAATGCCTATCCACAAACGGATGTGTATCCATCTTCTTCCACGATGCGTGTTTCGGCTAATGGAATTATGGCGTTAGAGACGGTTTTAGCGGATGATCCTGCGGATCACCAGGGAGTGCTTTCGTGGCATTATCAGGCGCGGAATAAAAAATTAGATGAGGCGGGAACCTATGGGTATTTCGTTCAGGGTGTGATTCCTCCAGCTGCTTGGCAAGTCGCTTTGAAAACGGGGAAATTAGTACTTCGATTCGAGTCGACGCGTGGAGGTTTGGCGCTGTATGGCGATCAGTCTGGGCGTTATGTGACGGATCCGAGTATTTTGATTTTACACAAGTAATTATATCAGTTACTTGAAGTTTTTCCTCCTTACCTTTGCCAAACCTTGGAGGATTGGCAAAGGTAGGAGATGGGTTAATTATTTTTCCAGTTTTTCACATGAAATAACTCCGATTTTTTCGCCCCAGTCTCCGTGAATTTTGCTTGCTTCAAGACAATATCCCGCGCCTCAATTACCCGATACCCTTGGATACTTTCAATATCTAAATTGCTAAGTTGAATGTGGTGAATCGGCATTTCGGGT
Source organism: Spirosoma fluviale (assembly GCA_945883625.1). Classification (GTDB taxonomy): domain Bacteria; phylum Bacteroidota; class Bacteroidia; order Cytophagales; family Spirosomataceae; genus Aquirufa; species Aquirufa fluvialis_E. The sequence continues at coordinate 16,200 of CAMCXW010000035.1, read as the reverse complement.
AAGCCGCGAATCAACAATCCAGTTTCGGCTCCTTTGGCAACTACATTTTCAACGAAAATATGTCTAAACTGTGGCGTTCCTTCATTGACAGGTAACAATTCAATTTTAGGAGTCTCACCTCCATCGCCAAAAGTAGCCACTGGATCTTTCCCCTGATAATACATGTCAAATAGAATCGCCTCGCCAGCAATATTTTTCATTGAAATGTCGCGAATAAACACGTTTTCTACGACACCGCCCCGTCCCCGCGCTGTCTTAAATCGTAATCCTACATCCGTTCCTAAAAACTGACAATTCCTTACATACAAGTCATGCACACCCCCCGACATCTCACTTCCGACCACCACTCCACCATGACCATGGAAAACAACACAATTCTCAATCATGATATGCGCACTTGGCCGACCGCGTTTACGGCCTTCCGCATCCTTGCCAGATTTCAGACAAATTCCATCATCACCCACATCGAAACGCGAATTACGCACCGTCACATACTCGCTAGATTCAATATCAATTCCATCACCATTCTGCGCATACCAGGGATTTTTTACGGAGATATTTTCAACGATTACATGCTTACAAAGCAGTGGGTGAATATTCCAAGCCGGTGAATTTTGAAACGTAACACCTTCCAATAACACTTGCTCACATTCCCGTAAACTAATCATGTTTGGCCGGACAAATTCTTTAATTTCCTCTGTATTTGCCTCCGTAAACCCTGCTGCCACGACACCCGGGCGATCCATCGTAGACGCTTTTAGCGCCCCAGCCGTTGGGTACCAGGTTTCTTTTTTGGGATCCAATACTCCGCCCGAACGAACCAATTTATCCCATTCTCCTGCTGTCATTTTCCCTTTCTTGACCGGTCTCCACGCTTCCCCCGAACCATCAATAATTCCCTGACCCGTTATGGCAATATTCCGAGCACCCAAAGCTGAAATAGGAGATTGAGCCCTGATTGCATCTACACCCTCCCAATTTGTGCGAACTAGAGGGTAATCTTTTGGATTATCACTAAACTGCAAAACAGCACCTTGCGCCAAATGCAAATTCACATTCGATAAGATTGTTATCGGCCCACTAATCCAGAATCCAGCAGGAATTAAGACAACCCCACCGCCTTGTTGGTTTGCAGCTTGTATTGCTTGTTGGATCGCACCCGTATTCAACACCCTTACTGCGCGCTTAGCTCCATATTGCACGATATTAAATGTATCTTTTTTAAATGCTGTCGTTGCCACGGCAGGTAATTCGAATTCATATTTTTCGCTGAAAGCTGATTTACGTAAGAAGCTTTTCAAATGCTCTGTGGAATTAGCTAAAGCTTCTGCCACCAGATTTGCCATGCGCGTCGCACCATAGGGCGAGAAGTGCGTGTCATCTGCCACTCCTTTCATGAATTTCTTAAATATGCCTACCGGATAATGCAAGAATTTTTTTTTCGCGCCTTCGGGCCCTTCTTGCTGGATAATCGATTTACTTGCCTTTTCTACATCAATCAACATCACTTTTTCCTGCGCCGCTACTTCGCGCACTACTGCCGGATAATCTGCATGTTGATCGACAAAAACACCTGTAGAATCAAACTTACGCCGTTGAGTCGGCGTTAATAAAATTGGGGTAGCACCTGATGCTCGTGTCTCCATCACATAGCGAATGAGATTGGCACGAAAATCTGTTTGAGCCGAAGCATACCGAGTTGTATCACTTACTTTGGCATCATTATGGCCAAACTGAATAAACACATAATCCCCTTTTTTTAATTGGGTTTGTACTTTTGCCCAGCGACCTTCGCGGCGGAAGCTTTTGGTGCTCCGGCCATTAAACGCATGATTTTGCACCTCCACTGCCTCATTAAATAATTTTGCAAAGGGCATCCCCCAGCCAGTCTCTGGAAAGTCCGCAGGAATCTTGTCGGCCATCGTGGAATCGCCAATCAAAAATACGCGCAAAGGCTCAGAGGCATTGAAACTGAAAAGTAAACAGGTGCTGATGATCAGCGCGAAACGAAATCTCATAAGGTCTTAATTTGACCTTTAAAGAAATTCAAATCGCTTTTTTACTGATGATTTAGCGATTAATTGCCACCGAACTCAAGATCGTTTGAATGATTTGCAAGCTCGTAATGTTATCCGCCTCTGCCTCGTAAGTCAAAATAATCCGGTGATTTAACACATCCGGCGTCATTTCTTTGATGTCTTCTGGTAACACATAATCACGACCTGCCAGGTAGGCCATCACTTTGGCAGCTAAGTTTAAATGAATACTCGCACGCGGAGATGCGCCAAATTGAATGTAATCCGCCTCTTTAGTCAGACCATAATCCACCGGATTTCGCGTCGCAAAAATTAATTCAATAATGTATTTTTCCAGCGTCTCCGAAATGGTAATTTGATTTATTTCCTTACGTATAGCTTGTATATCCTGTAGGTCTAAAATTGATTTGGGTTCATACTGAAAATCCATATTAGACATCTTGCGCATCACCTCGAGCTCCTGTTCCTTATCCAAATAATTCAAGAAAACCTTCATCATAAAGCGGTCTACCTGCGCTTCCGGTAAAGGAAAAGTTCCTTCTTGTTCCACCGGATTTTGGGTCGCTAGCACTAGAAATGGCTTGTCCAATAAATAGGTAGTTTCGCCAATTGTTACCTGCTTTTCGGCCATAGCCTCCAATAAGGCCGATTGTACTTTTGCTGGAGCCCGATTAATTTCATCAGCTAATATAATCTGAGCAAAAATTGGACCTTTCTTGACTTCAAATTCATTCTTTAGCGGATTGTAAATCATCGTACCCACTAAATCCGAAGGAAGTAAATCTGGCGTGAATTGGATTCGCTGAAAATGCAAATCCAAAATTTTCGCTAATGTGTTGATTGTTAATGTTTTAGCTAGTCCCGGGACGCCTTCGAGAAGCACGTGTCCGCCAGTAAAAAGGCCCACAAGCAAACGGTTGATGAGGCGTTCCTGCCCAACAACCACTTTCCCCATTTCGTCAATTACCGCTTGAATTTTTTCTCTTGGAGTCATCGTTCTGTATTTTCAGATTAGCTACAAAATTAGGTAAATATTATACTTTTAACGCTATTGCAGTTTCTTGTATCGAATTCGTTTCGGAGCCGCGTCACCTAAGCGTTTCTTACGCGCCTCATCATATTCTGAATAATTACCTTCAAAATAAGTCACTTGGGAATCCCCCTCAAATGCTAAAATATGCGTTGCAATACGATCCAAGAACCACCTATCATGGGAGATAACCACCGCACAACCCGCAAAATTCTCTAAACCTTCTTCCAGAGCTCGTAGCGTATTTACATCCAAGTCGTTCGTCGGCTCATCTAGCAATAACACATTCGCGCCTTCCTTCAACATCATCGCTAAATGTACCCGGTTGCGTTCGCCACCTGATAAATTGCCAATTTTCTTTTCTTGATCCGCCCCATTAAAATTAAATTTGCTCACATACGCACGGGCATTCGCTTGCTTGCCGCCAAGCATGATCCAATCATTTCCATCGGCAATAGTTTCATATACTGATTTCTCAGCAATCAGTTGATTGTGCTCCTGATCTACATAAGCTAATTTCACTGTTTCACCCACCTCAAAACTACCCGAATCCGGTTCTAATTGTCCTGTAATTAACTTGAACATCGTTGTTTTACCCGCGCCATTAGGCCCAATAATTCCCACAATTCCTGCTGGAGGAAGTGAAAAACTTACATTTTCATAGAGTAATTTATCGCCAAAGGACTTGGAAACGCCCTGTACCTCAATGACCTTATTCCCTAAACGCGGGCCCGCTGGAATGAATAATTCCAATTTGTCTTCTTTCTGACGGTTCTCTTCAGATAATAATTTCTCATAGGAACCAATACGCGCTTTTGATTTCGCTTGACGGGCTTTTGGTGCCATACGAACCCACTCCAACTCCCGCTGCAAGGTTTTTTGTCGGCGCGACTCTGTCTTCTCTTCTTGTGTCAAACGGTTTTGTTTTTGCTCCAACCACGAAGAATAATTTCCTTTCCATGGAATCCCTTCACCACGATCTAACTCCAAAATCCAGCCTGCTACATTATCTAAGAAGTATCTATCGTGAGTTACGGCAATAACGGTTCCTTTGTATTGACGTAAATGTTGCTCCAACCAGTCTACCGATTCTGCATCCAAGTGGTTGGTAGGCTCATCCAATAACAAGACATCAGGCTCTTGAAGTAGTAATCTGCAAAGTGCCACACGGCGTTTTTCTCCACCAGAAAGTGTGCTGACTAACGCATCTGGATCTGGACAACGCAAGGCATCCATCGCTTTTTCCAAACGCGTATCTAATTCCCATGCATTGAAATGGTCTAATTTTTCTTGTACCTCTCCTTGACGCGTAAGCAATTTATCAAAGTCAGCATCTGGATCTCCAAAGGCCTCATTGATTTCGTCAAACTCTTTCAACAAGTTTTTGATTTCAACAACGGCTTCTTCAACGACCTCAAGAACGGTCTTAGTTGGGTCTAATTGTGGTTCCTGTTCAAGTAAACCTACGGTGTATCCGGGCGACCAAACAACGTCTCCCGTAAATGATTTATCTATTCCGGCGATGATACGCAAAAGGGTGGATTTACCTGAACCGTTGAGTCCAAGAACACCAATTTTAGCCCCATAAAAAAAGGATAAATATATATTTTTAATGATCGTTTTCTGGGGGGGTATCACTTTGGATACACGCTCCATTGAAAAGATAATAGTTTCGTTACTCATAGGGTCAATCGTGTTTGGTTTAATATGAACCTGCAAAGAATGTTATTTTTATGTAATTTTTTGAATTTCTCTTACGGATTTCTTTACTTCTTTATAATTTTTTAGATAAATTGACGACGGATTTAATGAGCCAAAGCGTTTGCTTGAAGCTCTTTTATAAGAATTAATATGAGCCACACCGCTAAAAATGAGTTTGGGTTTTGCCAGGACGGCAAAGTTTTCCTAAACGCCTACCTGGATTTTCCATCGCGGGAAATCGGATTTGTTCGTGAAACTGAACAAGAAGCTTTAAATTATTTCGCCCGACGATTCGAATTAGCCAATTCCAAGGTAAATCAATTAGTAAATGAACTTGAAGAAGTGCAGAATAAGGGCTCCTACCTGACAAAGGTTGTTCAAATGAAAGCGTATCTAATTACGTTTGATGGACTAGGCGATTTTATCCCTTTATTAGCTAAGTTGGATGAATTAGAAATCTTCCTACGCGGTCTAATCCAAAACAATCAAATCAAGAATCTGGAGATTAAGCGCGCACTCATTGAGGATGCGCAGGTGATTGCCAACCAAGAGGATGTGATTGCCGCGACCGATGAGCTAATGGATTTGAAGGCAAAATGGGTGAAAACCGGGCCAGTCGATAAGCAATTTCAAGACTCCTTATCAGATTCATTTCAAGAAATTATGGATCAGTTCTTCTTACGTAGAAGAGCATTTTTTGAAGATAAAAACCGACAAATTGACGAGAAAATCCTCACATTACAAGGATACATCGATGCCGTGCATCAATACCGCAAGTCGGACGACCTAGACGCAGCCATCATTAAAGTCAAAGAATTACAAAAAGAGTGGAAGTTAGTCATTGGCCTTCCTCCCAAAAAACAATCTATGCTTTGGAAGAATTTTAAGAAAGCCAATGACATGTTTTTTGAAAAATATAATCGCATTAATGGCATTGAATATAAGCCTCGGATAGATCCACGTGTGCAAGAACTTGTTGCCATGACAGGGGAGCTGGAATTGAAGTTGGGTGACCAGTTGAATATGCCGGCCACTGCCGACTTAGCCAAGGCCTACCTCATTAAATGGAAAGAGGTTACCGCACAAGTGAAAACAGTCGATCGTAGTATGGCTGAACGTTTCCGAAATGCGTGTGATAAGATTTTTGAGATGAACTATTTATTACGTGTGATTTCATATCGCCATCCAGCCTTAAATGACAAGCCACGGATTGAGCAATTGAAAATCATGATTAATCAAATGGACTACATGACGAAAAAGGAACGTGGCGAACTGGATGATTTTATTGCGCAAGCAGAACAGGATCGACTTATGGATGATAAGCCAACTCAAAGCAAAATCAATACGCAAAAACGTAAGATTAGCATGAAAGAGCTTTTGTTAACTGGTTTTAAAGCCGAATTAGATCAATTACTAAGCGCGTAACATACCTATTTCTTGGCCCAATTTTGGCATAACCAATCCATCAAATGTCCCTGAAGACATCATAAGCAAGTTGGTGTCCCCCCAAGTTTCCTGTAACAAGGAATCACGCAATGTTTCCGCATCGCGGATAACGCGCAGGCGAGGATGCTTGAAATACGTTTGAACGACTTGTTCCTCGATACGATCCATACGTTTAATCTCACGCGCATGTTCACTTAAATAGATGATTGCCTCATCTGCTAAATCCAATGTTCCCGCATAGTGAGGTAAAAATGCAGGATTTAAACTACTGAATGTGTGTAATTCCAAACAAGCAACAAGTTTTCGGGAGGGGAATTGATTTTTCAATGCATCTGTGGTTGCTTTTACTTTCGATGGAGCATGTGCAAAATCTTTATAAAACAATCCATTTTCTGAGGATGCAACCAATTCCAATCGTTTTGCTGCCCCTTTAAAGTTTTGAATGGCCTCATAAAAAGCAGTAGTCGAAATGCCAATTTGCTCGCAAATTAAGCGAGCACCCTGCAAATTTTTCAAGGTATGCTCACCAAAAACCTGAATCGGATACTCTTTGCCATCTTCGCCCAATAAAATAGTTTGGCCATTTTTGACAACTGAAGGATGGGCCTTATATCCTTGCTTGTCGGCATGCTCCGGACAATTTTCCGTTAGGTTCATCAGCACGTCATCTGTTTCATCAAAAAACAAACAGCCTGCTTTTGGTAATTCTTGAATTAATTTTTTGAATGAATCGGTATACGATTCAAATGTAGGATACACATTAATGTGGTCCCAGGCAATCCCTGAGATTAAACAAATATGTGGTTTGTATACCAAAAATTTGGCTTGTCGGTCGATCGGTGAAGCGAGGTATTCATCTCCCTCGATAACAATTACAGGAGCTTCTGAAAGCGAGGCCATCAGGTCGAATCCCTCAATCCGCGCGCCCACTAAATAGTCAAATGGTTTATTAAGCGTTTTTAAAACATGTAAAATCATGGAGGTGATACTAGTTTTTCCATGACTTCCTGCAATGACGATACGCTGCTTGTTTTTACTTTGCTCGTATAAAAATGAAGGATAGGACTCAATCTGAATGCCTAATTCTTGTGCTCGTACCAGTTCAGGGTTGTCGGCACGCGCATGCATCCCCACAATGACGGCATCTAAATCCGATGTTATTTTATCTGGAAACCAGCCAAATGCATCAGGAAGGATGCCATTTGCGTCTAAGAGACTCTTGGAAGGTTCATAAATTTCATCATCGGAGCCGGTAATTTCAAATCCTTTGGCTTTTAAGGCAAGTGCTAAATTGTGCATGGCAGCGCCGCCGATTGCGATAAAATGTATTTTGGGCATAATAACTTAATCAGTAATTTGTTTGCAAAGTACATACTTTTATTGCAGTTTTGCACGTTTTTCCACAAACTCAAGTTCGCTTGAGTACAATTCATCTGACTGAATGAAAAATTACGTCGATCTAATTGATCAAACCATTGAGTTCCCTACACGCGAATTCAATATCAATGAGAATAATGAGTTGTTATTTAACAACGTGCCCATGATGGAAATCATCAAACAATATGGCACGCCGTTAAAGGTTTCTTATTTGCCCAAAATCTCGGAGCATATTGAAAATGCCAAATTGCTTTTTCGTAATGCCATCAAGAAATATAATTACAAAGGAAATTACACCTACTGTTACTGTACGAAGTCATCCCATTTCTCTTTCATTTTAGAGGAAGTTTTGAAGCAACATGTGCATTTAGAGACCTCAAGTGCATTTGATATTCCGATTATTCGGGATATGTACAATCAAGGAAAAGTGACAAAGTCGACCTATATTTTGTGTAACGGCTACAAGCAACCTTTGTATACGCAATATATTTCAGAGTTAATCAATGATGGATTTAATTGCATTCCAATCCTTGATAATTTAAAGGAAATTGATTTCTATGAGAAGTCGGTGACTGCCGAAAAGGCCAATCTAGCGATTCGCATTGCCACGGATGAGGAGCCTGATTTTGCTTTTTACACGTCTCGTTTGGGTGTTCGTTACTCGGATGTGATTCCTCTGTATGAGGAGAAAATCAAACCAAATCCGAAGTTTAATTTAAAGATGCTTCATTTCTTTATTAATACGGGGATCCAAGATTCGGCGTATTATTGGTCTGAATTGAGCCGCTTTATTTACAAATATTGCGAATTGAAAAAAGTTTGTCCTGAATTAGATTCGATTGATTTGGGTGGTGGTTTGCCGATTCAAACTTCGCTTCAATTTAACTACGATTACCAGTCGATGGTCGACGAAATCGTTGAATCAATTTCGTGGATTTGCAATAAAAACAATGTACCGGTTCCTAATATTTTCACTGAGTTTGGTTCGTATACGGTAGGTGAAAGTGGAGCCGTTTTGTATGAGATTATCGACCAGAAGTTGCAGAATGATAAGGAGTTGTGGTATATGATCGACGGATCTTTTATTACGCAATTGCCAGATTCGTGGGGTATGAATCAAAAATACATTATGCTTCCGGTGAATAACTGGAGTTCCCCATATCAGAAAGTTAACTTAGGAGGCTTAACTTGTGATTCGATGGATTTTTACAATACGGAGGCGCACAGTTCTGACTTATATTTGCCTATATTTGAAGAGGATCAGGAACGCCAGTATGTTGGCTTTTTTCACACTGGCGCCTACCAAGAGTCCTTAGGTGGGTATGGGGGAATCCAACATTGTTTAATTCCTGCTCCTAAACATGTGATTGTTGACCGCCTTGATGATGGAACAATTACCACACGCTTATTCCAAGAGGAGCAGTCAAGTGGTACGATGCTTCAGATTTTGGGCTATAATGAGCCAAAAGTTCCGGTGATAGAAAAGAAGCCGGTGGCCGTAAATATACCTGTTACAGTTTAATCAAAACGATATGAAAAAGCTTATTGCATTAAGTGTGTTGGCCGGATTAATCTTTAGTTCCTGTGCACAACCTGCGTATTGTCCTGCTTATGGGACAACAAAAGTAGAGGCGGTGAAGATTAAGCGTGTTTAATCTTCTGCCCAGTCGAAACTTTTCGTGACGGCCTTTTTCCATTGACCTTGCAGATGCTGGCGTTTTTCCGTCGGCATTTGTTTTTTCCACGTATGTGCAATACCCCAGTTTTTCCGCAGGTCATCTAGATTTTCCCAATATCCTACGGCCAGCCCAGCGGCATAGGCTGCACCCAAAGCAGTGGTTTCTATAATTTTTGGGCAAATTACTTCTGCTCCCAGTATATCTGCTTGAAATTGCATCAATAATTGATTGACGACCATGCCGCCGTCCACGCGTAGTGACGTAATTGGAATGCCAGCATCTTTTTCCATGGCTTCAAGCACCTCCCATGTTTGAAATGCAGTTGCTTCCAAAGCAGCCCGAGCGATATGTGATTTATTCACATAGCGGGTAAGACCTACGATAACACCACGTGCATCCGATTTCCAATAGGGGGCATATAATCCAGAGAATGCAGGAACAAAATAGCAACCGCCATTGTCATCCACTTCTTTCGCTAATTTTTCAATGTCTGGGCTGTTTTTAATGATCCCTAAGTTGTCACGAAGCCATTGAACTAATGCGCCGGTTATGGCAACAGAGCCTTCCAAAGCATAATGCACGGGTTCATTTCCTAACTGATATGCCACGGTTGTTAGTAAGCCATGTTGGGAGGGTACAGGTTTTTCCCCGGTATTCATGAGTAAAAAGCAACCGGTTCCGTAGGTATTTTTTCCTTGGCCCGGGTTGAAGCAGGTTTGGCCAACTAACGCAGCTTGTTGGTCCCCTAAAATCCCAGCTAATGGTACACCGCCTAAAACGCCCTTTGCAAGTCCGTACACGGCGGAGCTAGGTTTAATCTCGGGTAACATGATTTTTGGGATGTTAAATATGCCCAAAATTTCATCGTCCCATTGGCATGTCGCCAAATCCATGAGTTGGGTCCTACTCGCATTTGTCACATCCGTGATGTGTAACCCACCTGTTAAATGCCAGGCAATAAACGTATCCATGTTTCCGAAAATCGCATCGCCTTTTTCAGCATCGGAACGAAGTCCTTCGATGTTATTGAGTAGCCAACGTAATTTTAATCCACTAAAATAGGCTGCTAGTGGCAATCCCGTTTTGGCACGAAAACGATCCATGCCCCCCTCTTTAGCAAGTTCAGCTAATTCAGATCCGACGCGTGTATCTTGCCAAACGATGGCATTATAATAGGGTTTCCCCGTATGTTTATTCCAAACGACCGTGGTTTCTCGTTGGTTCGTAATCCCAACCGCCGCAATATCTTTCGCTGATAAGTTCGCTTTTCCTAAAGCTAGGCCAATAACTTCCTGCGTATTTTTCCAGATTTCATCCGGGTTATGCTCTACCCAGCCAGCTTGTGGATAAATCTGCTGATGTTCTTTTTGGCCAACGGAAATAATTTCTCCTGCCTTGTTAAATATGATAAACCGAGAACTTGTTGTTCCCTGGTCGATGGATCCAATATACATAGCTGGTCTAGTTTAAGGTCAAAATATAGGCACCCAATAAAGCTCCCGCTGCAGGTCCTAAAACAGGAATCCATGCATAGCCCCAATCGGAATTTCCTTTATGTCGAATAGGTAAAATTGCATGCATAATACGTGGTCCTAAATCACGGGCCGGATTTATGGCATAACCAGTTGTTCCCCCCAAGCCCAGGCCAACTGCCCAGACTAATATACCTACCATAAATGGCCCTAATCCTGTTTCGATGGAGCTAAACGTACCCAAGGCAACGACAGCGATAGCAGAAGCAAATGCTTCTGAAATAAAATTGAATGGGGTATTTTTGATTGCAGGATCCGTGCAAAATGAGCCTTTTATTGCCCTCGGATCTTCTGTAATGTCATAATGTGGTTTGTAATGTATCCAAACTAATAACTGACCTAACATCGCCCCCAACAATTGTGCCCCAGTGAAAGTTGGGAACATGGACCAATCACCCGATTTAGCGCAATCTGCGATGGTAACAATTGGATTTAAATGCGCTGCAGAACTGCCAAAATAAGTGGAAACATAGATTGCGATTGTGACGGCAAAAGCCCAAGCTGCCGCGATGGCAAGTAATCCCGTACCATTTCCTTTCGTATCTTTTAAGAGAACATTGGCGACAACGCCATTTCCGATATATAATAGAGTAGCTGTTCCGGCGAGTTCGCCGATAAAGATGGAGGTCATAGGTTTAGAAAATCAATAAGGTTTTCCAAAACTATAAAATCTTCGCAATAAAAAAATTATCTTTGAATTCAATTTTTGATTCAAAACGCCTTATGCGGGAAGATTACTTAACAGGTGATGCGGAAGCATTGAATCCACAAGAAAAAGAGTACGACAAAGCCCTCCGGCCTTTGAGCTTTTTTGACTTTTCGGGTCAAGGCAAAATCGTCGAGAACTTGAAGGTATTCGTGGGAGCTGCCAAAGCGCGCGAAGAAGCCTTGGATCACGTCCTGCTTCATGGTCCTCCAGGACTTGGAAAGACGACTTTATCGCATATTATTGCCAATGAATTAGGGTCTACCTTGAGGATTTCTTCAGGCCCCGTGTTAGATAAACCCTCTGATTTAGCAGGTTTATTGACGAATTTGCAACCATTTGATGTGTTGTTTATTGACGAAATTCATCGATTAAATCCGATTGTGGAAGAATACCTGTATTCAGCCATGGAAGATTATAAAATTGACATCATGCTGGACTCGGGTCCAAACGCCCGCAGCATCCAAATTAGTTTGAATCCATTTACGTTGATTGGTGCTACGACGCGTGCGGGATTGTTAACATCCCCATTACGGGCACGTTTCGGAATCAATGCTCGTTTGGAATATTACGATGCCAAATTACTTACTACCATTGTGAAGCGTTCCGCACAAATTCTTAAAATGCCGATAGAGGAGTCTGGGGCTTATGAAATTGCCCGTCGGAGCCGAGGAACACCGCGTATTGCTAATAACTTACTCCGTAGAACACGTGACTTCGCCCAAGTAAAAGGCAATGGGGAAATTGATGTGCGCATCGCCCAGATTGCTTTAGACGCCTTAGATGTGGATCAAAATGGCTTGGATGAAATGGATAATCGCATTTTAATGACTATTATCGAAAAATTCAAGGGCGGTCCCGTAGGCCTAACGACCATTGCCACGGCATGTGGAGAAGAGGCAGAAACCATTGAAGAAGTATATGAACCTTTTTTAATTCAAGAGGGATTTTTGAAACGTACGTCTCGTGGTCGGGAAGCTACCGAAAAGGCATATCTTCATGTAGGTATCGCTCCAAAGGCACAAACGGGGACGTTATTTTAAGGGCATGCGTTTAATTTTTATCCTTTTACTGACTGTACATTATTGCTTTGGTCAAAAAGCACAGCAGGTGGATGTGGTCATTTATGGGGCAAATGTAGGCGCTCAACTAGCTGCACATGCCGCCAAAATAGCAGGTAAAAAAACACTGCTGATCGTACCCCAATCCGCTGATGAACTCCCTATTTCAAAACAATTAGTTAGACATGAAGTCAAGGGATTAGCTTGGGATTTTTATCGAAAGCTTGGTCAAAAGACAGGTCAGTTTGATGTGTTTGAGGCAGCAGCCGGAGTTAAAAAACAAGTCATTGAAGCCTATCAAAAGCAATCAGAATTCCTAGTGTGGGAAGGAATGCAATTACAAGAGGTCCAGCAAAATGAGTCGCAGCTACTGCAAGTGAGTGTTTCTGATGGAAAAGGAATTCGAATAGTTAAAGCGAAACAGTTCATTGATTGTAGTGTACATGCCGACTTGCTTACGAAGGCGGGCTATCAGATGACTTCCCTGGTAGAAGATGATGGTATGGGTGGCTCAACCAAACACCTACAAAAGCCCGCCATTAAATGGACTAACACGCAAGCACCTATTTTTATGCTAAGTCAAGTGTTCGAGTCAGATGCTATTTTAGCTAGCCAAACGGCTGTTATTCGCTCGCTCGACGCGATGCAAAAAGGAATATCAGTTGCCAATGTAAAAGAGGATGATATTCAACGCTATTATAGTTTTAACCCGTTGATGGATGGATCTCGTCCGGATTTATTGATTGACGATTCCAATAAATCGATGGTCGAGGTTATTGGTCCCTGGAAGAAAGTTGCCGATAAAGTCAATGGATATGGAGAAGGATATTTGTCTACATTTTCGAATGACGATTTGGGCGCGCGGGTTAGGTTTAATTCACGAACACCTTTGAAAGGTGTTTATCAAGCGTATTATTTTTTGCCAACTTCCATGGGAAATACCACGGTACAGTTGGAAGTTTATGTAGGTAGAACTAAATTTCCAGTCGCCTTAAAGCTAACTCAGGAAATGAAAACAGGCTGGTTGCCACTCGGGACCTATACTTTTTCAGACCCTGTTACAGCAGACGTACTTGTCTATACGAAAAATGCCAAAGGACTAATCGTTGCAGATGCAGTGCTTTGGGTTCATCAAAAATAAATGATTATGAAGACACGAATTTTTTCACTCCTTTTAGTTGGCGCAAGCCTTCATGCCATGGCTCAATTGTCCTATCCGAAAACACGTAAAGTAGATCAAATTGATCAATATCACGGGGTTTCCGTGGCAGACCCCTACCGGTGGCTTGAAGATGACAATAGTGCAGATACCAAGGCTTGGGTCAAAGCTCAGAATGAAGTAAGTTTTGGCTATTTGGAAAAATTGCCAATGCGTGAAACCTTTAAAAAACGTATTGAGGTATTGAGCAATTACGAAAAGCTCTCAGCACCTACGCGTCGCGGTGAATGGTTCTATTTTTATAAAAATTCAGGCCTACAAAATCAGTCGGTACTCTACCGTCAAAAAGGCCTAAATGGCACTCCTGAGGAGGTTTTAGATCCCAATAAATTATCGTCGGATGCAACTACGCGACTGACTGTGTTTAATTTAAATAAAGACGGACGGTATGCTTGTATCGGTTTAAGTAAAGGCGGTAGTGACTGGCAGACGTACACCGTGCGCGATATGGAAACGGGCAAAGATTTGGCGGATGAGATTCAATGGGTTAAAGTAAGTGGTGTTGCTTGGAAGGGGAATGGCTTTTATTATTCACGCTATCCAGCTCCTGAAGCGGGCAAAGAATTAAGTACGAAAAATGAGAATCATCAAGTTTGGTTTCATACGGTGGGAACACCACAAAGTCAAGACCAATTAGTTTATGATGACAAGAAGAATTTGCAGCGTTTTCATACAATTTCAACGTCAGAAGATGAGACGCTAGCCTATTTAACGATTAGTGATCGGGGGAAAGGTTTGGAAGGAAATTCGCTTTGGTATATTCATACCGATGTTGTAGGTGATGTATTTAGACCAATTGTTAGAAAAATTGGTTCTTACAGTTATTCAGTTGTTGACAATATAGGGGATCGTATTATTTTGGAAACTAATGATACCGCTCCCAACGGAAAGCTAGTAGAAGTGAACTTAACTAAGCCAGATAAGAAATATTGGAAATCGATAGTTCCAGAACGTGCTGAGCCATTACAAGCAGTCTCAAGTGTAGGTAATCGCTTGTATTTGACTTATTTAAAGGATGTGACATCACGGGTGTTAATTTATACTAATAAAGGGGTTGCCATTGGTTCGGTAAAATTGCCGGGCCTTGGAAATGTAAGTGGTTTTCAAGGAAAGAAGGAAGACACATTTGTTTTCTTTACCTATTCATCCTTTAACTTTCCTCCCACAATTTATAAATACGAGATCGCTCAAAATACCAGTAAGGTATTCCAAAAGCCAAAATTGGCCTTTAAGCCTGAGGACTTTCAAGTCCTTCAGAAGTTCTATACAAGTAAAGACGGTACGCGTGTTCCTATGTTTATTGTGAGTAAAAAAGGGATGGTGCTCAATGGCAAAAATCCAACCATCCTACACGGATATGGTGGGTTTAATATCAGCTCTACACCTAGTTTTACGGCTAGCCTAATGGCTTGGTTGGAAAAAGGCGGCGTATACGTGTTGGCCAATTTACGTGGCGGCAGCGAATACGGCGAAAAATGGCATGAGGCGGGTATGAAGCTTAACAAGCAAAATGTATTTGATGATTTCATTTATGCAGCCAAGTATTTAATTCGTCAGAAATATACTACTGCATCATATTTAGCCGCTTCTGGCCGGTCAAACGGTGGATTATTGGTGGGTGCAGCTATTAATCAGCATCCTGAATTATTCGGGGTGGCTTTACCCGGCGTAGGTGTTATGGACATGTTGCGTTTTCAGAAATTCACGATTGGTTGGAACTGGATAGCTGATTATGGTTCTAGTGATAATGCCGAAGAATTTAAGGTATTACGTAGTTATTCACCTTTGCACAATATCGAGGCGAAGGCATATCCGGCGACCTTGATTACTACCGCAGATCATGATGATCGCGTGGTGCCTGCGCACTCATTTAAATATGCAGCGACCTTACAAGAGAAAAACAAAGGGAAAAAACCTGCCATTATTCGGATTGATACAAACAGTGGTCATGGTTCCAGCAATACCGCGAAGCTGATCGAATTGACCGCCGATATGTATGCGTTTGCTTGGGCAAATATGGGTAAATAATAAACCCCGAGCAGATGCTCAGGGTTTGTTTCTTAGACGGATTTAACATGTTCCCCAGACCCTAAGGCCTGGGGAAATAAACTAATCAACCTTAATTCTACGTACAGCTCCATCTGTACCTTGGCTTACCCGTATGAAATAGACACCAGCTCCTGCTTTCTTGATGTCTACTTGACCCAAATAGTCGCCTTGAAAATCTTTGATTTGCTCATTAGCTAATTCCTTGCCATTCACATCTAAAATTGAAATGTTCACATTTCCTTTTTCAGGAGCATTAAATCTAACACTGATTTTACCGTTAAATGGTTTGTTTGGTGCTGCTTTCAACCCGTGAATTGTTTTTGAGGCTTGATCTGCTAACATCCCTTTATGTATACGTTTAAAC